>JAKLHU010000325.1 GCA_022709995.1 Verrucomicrobiota bacterium
TGGTCATAGGTGACTTTGAAACGCGTTTTGGCGCGGGTCTCGCCCAGTTGAATGCCCTGCAGTTCCTGCCAGGGGACGTCTTTCCAAGCCGCGGCGGCGAAATCAAGACCGGCGACGGCGACGCGCGCCCGCGCCGCCGTCATGGCGCGATTCGAAGTGCCGGGGAGAATCTTGTTGGCCCGCAGCGACGCGATGTTCCAGGTGAAGGGAGCGCCCAGCGGGGCATTCAAACGGCCATTGAGCAGCACCGTTGCTTTCGGCGCCTGGCCCAAAAACGACACTTCCGGCCAGCCGGGCAGCGGCTGCATGGCGCCTGTTGGCGTGTAATACCCGCCGATCATCGCATTGCGGGCCTCAATCGCCGCGGCCAGCTGCGCAAAATTGCCCTGGTCGGGCTGGAAACGGAAGCTGTTGTATAATGCCATGACCATCGCCAGGTTCTTCACATAGTCAAACTCTTTCCGAACCAGACGGAGCCGCAGACGGACCTTGTCGGTGTCGGCCAGCGCCTCCGCCCGCGACAGATTTTTCTCCATGGTCTCAATCAAGTCGGGGGTATAGATGGCGCCCAAGATGACACGGGGGTTTCTGGGCAGCCCAGGCGCGCTGGACAGGAACGAATACATGCCCTGCCGGACATAGAGGGCTTCGACGCGCTCGTACAATAACCCGTAGAACGTCCGCATCGGCGCGGCCGCCTTCTGGAAGGCAGCGCGGTAGAACTCGTCCACCAACGGTTCGGCGTTCCGGCCGGGGGCATCCAGCGTCTTGCCGTAGACGTAATAGCACGGGCCCTCCAGGCCGAACAGTTCGCCGAAGCCGCAACGGTAAATGCCTTTGACGCCATGCTGCCGGAACAGGTCGATTTGCCGGGCGCAGGCGTCCGGCGATGTCTTCGGGGTCAGCCCTACCAGCTGATACCAGCCCCAGTTGTAGACATAAACGGTAAAGCCGCCCGGGACCTTGACTTTCGACCAGGCGTCGAACATCTCCGGAGTATAGGAGCACAACTCGACGATAACATTGTCGGGGAAGGACTGAAACGACCGGGGCGGGTTCTTGGTCGGGCCATAGGAGATGATATGGACGTTTTTGCCGGGGCGGTCCTTCCGCAGCCGCTCGGCCATGGCCAAGTGGATGATCCAGAGTTTCTCCCCGGGATCGTCGGTATTGCCGAAGGCCAGGCAAGACGGGCATTCGCATGGCTGGTAGCCATCAGTTTGTGCCAGCTGGACCGTCTCCGCGCCGGCGTCGAGCTGTTTCAGGACTTCGGCATAAATGAGTTCCTGGACTTCGCGGTTGGAAATGCAGAGGTGGTTGTCCTTGGCGGTCCGGGCCCCGCCCAGGTAGGCGAAGTACTCCGGATGGTTCTTGGCGTACTGGCTGGCAGGGACGGCGGCATAGTAGGAATGGCCTCCATACGTCCGGAAGCGGCCGCTGCCATAATTGTTGTTGGCATAATCGTAGAGCAGGCTATAATGCCGGCCAGTGGCAAAGATCAGAGGCGGCACGACCTCGCGGGTCATGCCCCGGGGCACGGCGACCGTCGCCGCGGCGCCGTATTCAGTGCCGACTTCGCCCGGCAGCAGAAAACGCGTGCCCAGATAGTCCTCCATGAAGACAACCGCCGCCTTGACGGTGCCCAGGACATAGTCGTTCCGGTTGCGGGAGACCTGGTCGCGGCCGAAACGGTCGTCATCACGCCCTAGCAGGAAAACGTCGCGGCCGCGCTCGGCGATGACGCCGCCGTAGTCACGCGTCCGGTCCACCCGCAGCCCGGCCGCCGAGGCGGCCTTCGTCATCCCCAGAAAAATAGCCGGCCCGGGCTGTTTGCCGCTTTCCTGGACAATCGGGAACTCGGCCCCGGTCGATGCCTTGAGGGATTGCTGCAAGGCGACGGCGGCCTGCCGCAGAAACGGCTCCACGCCCGCGTTCTGATGCGTATCCGGCAGCACGATTTGATGCGGGGCGGCGGCAGAGAAGACCAGCGCATCCGAATCGGGCTGCAGCCGCGCTTCCAGTCCACGTCGCTGCGTCCCCAGGCAGCCAGCGAGGCCGATGACCATGACCAAGACCAAGGCAAGGACTCTTTGCATGTTCTTCCTCCAAGTGTGAGGGCTTGACCAGACTATACAATGGCATTCGCGGTATTCCGGCTTAAGGACGTCATGCATGGCTCGCGGTCCCCGCGCCAGGGCAATTTACCGGCCTTGGGACGCGGACGCCGTTGCCACGGCTGCTCAAGGGTTGCCGCAGCTGTCGCCGCCAGCGCGCGGCAGCGTCCGATGGGTGAACTGTTTCCGGCCTTCCGCGTAATCGGCGACCACCTGACCGCTGCCCCGCAGCAGCCACTTGTAGATCACCAGGCCTTCCAGGCCGACCGGGCCGCGCGCATGGATTTTGCTGGTGCTGATGCCGACTTCCGCCCCCAGGCCATAACGGTATCCGTCGCTGAAACGCGTGCTGCAATTCCAGAACACGTTGCCGGAATCCACCAGACTCAAAAAACGGCCGGCGGCCAGCTTATCTTCCGTGATGATCACGTCGGTATGCCCGGAGCCGTGGCGGTTGATGTGCGCAATCGCCTGGTCCAGGCTGTCCACCACCTTGATGGACAAAATGTAATCAAGATATTCGGTGTCCCAGTCCAGCTCGGATGCCGGTTCGGCGGCGATGATCGTGCAGGTGGCCGGACAGCCGAGCAGTTTGACGCCCCGGCGGCGCAGCGCTTCGGCCGCCGTCGGCAGAAATTGAGCGGCCACGGCCTGGTGCACCAGCAGCGTCTCCAGGGCGTTGCAGACCGACACATACTGGCATTTCGAATCAACGACGACGCCGCACGCCATGGCCAGGTCGGCGGCGGCATCGACATACGCGTGGCAAATGCCGTCGGCATGACCCATGACCGGGATGTTGGAATGATCCATGATGTATTTCACGAAGGCGTTCGAACCGCGTGGAATGACCAGATCAATCAGATCATCCTGCTTCAGCATCTCGTTGACATCGGCTCTGGTCTCCAGAAGCTGCAGCCAGCCGGCCGGCAGACCGGCCTTTTCCGATGCCTCCGCGATGACCGTCGCCAGAATCCGGTTGCTGTGCAGCGCCTCGCTGCCGCCCTTGAGCAAAGCCGCGTTGCCGCTTTTCAGGCACAGGGTCGAAATCTGCACCAGGGCGTCGGGGCGCGACTCGAAAATGACGCCGATGACGCCGATGGGGCAGCTGACCTTATAGAGATCGAGCCCATGATCCAGTTCGGTGGCGGCGAGCGTGATCCCGACCGGATCCGGCAGCGCCAGCAGGCTCTCCACTCCGGCAATGACGCCGTCCAGCTTGGCCGCATCGAATTTGAGCCGCTTCTGAATGGGCTCGGGCAGCCCGGCAGCGACGGCAGCCTCCAGATCGACGGCGTTGGCCGCGATGATGTCGTCGCCATGTTTGCGCAAGGCCGCGGCCACAGCTTGCAAGGCTTTGTTCTTGCGCTCGCTGCTGAGCGCGGCCAGTGCATAGGGCGCGTCGACGCTCCAACGCTTGGGCGCACCTGGCATCAGGCGCTCGAGCGGGCCGAAGCAGGCCGTGCGTTCGTACTGCCCGCCCTCGACCTGCTCGACCACCATGGCCAGCTT
>JAKLHU010000326.1 GCA_022709995.1 Verrucomicrobiota bacterium
CCTTCAAAGCCGCCCCCGGCGAAACACTCCGCCTGCAAATCAACCAGGACCAACCAGTGCCCTACACCGTACCGGCCAATGGCCTCCTAACCGTCGCCAACCTCAAAATCACCAGCCCCGACGGCACCCCCTTCGTCTTCACCAAACCATGACCAACAGCGCGGACTGCCGGCCCGTCCACCGCGTCGCGTCCATTGCGTTGCCGTCCTTTCCGTCCACCGTCCACCGTCCACTGACGTCCACTTGCGTCCACTATTGTCCACCGTCCACTGTCCACTGTCCACCGCCCACTGTCCACTCCCACCGTCCACTCCCACCCGACAGAAAATTCTTTTCCCCCCCCGCCCTTGACTTCCCCGGCATTCATGGCTATAATAAA
This sequence comes from Verrucomicrobiota bacterium, assembly GCA_022709995.1. Classification (GTDB taxonomy): domain Bacteria; phylum Verrucomicrobiota; class Lentisphaeria; order Oligosphaerales; family Oligosphaeraceae; genus JAAZKI01. Next base: position 380 of record JAKLHU010000326.1, read on the forward strand.
AACACATCTTTACATTAACGATAATGGCTTGCTATCGTCATGTTCTTGTTGTCCACGTTTCACGCCGGAGGTCGAGTCATGCAGAGGCGTTTCACCCTGATTGAGCTGTTGGTGGTGATTGCGATCATCGCGATTTTGGCGGCGATGCTGTTGCCGGCGTTGGCGAAAGCGCGGGAGAAGGCGCGCACGATCAGCTGCGTCAACAACTTGAAGCAGATCGGCCTGGGTGCGATGATGTACCTGGACGAGAACGACGACTTCTGGATGCCCGCGATTGCGATCAACTACAAAACGCAGCCGTCGCCGTATCCGAACGGCTACAACACCCGCAACTTCTTCGTGGCGCCGTATCTCGGGATCGGCATCAACCCGAACGACCCAACCACCTTTGCGTCGATGTTGAGCCCGGCGAACCGCGCCTTCCAGTGCCCCAGCGACAATATCGCCCGCCTGCAGGCGGTGTCCTACCGCTCCTACGGCTACAATTCGCGCCTAAGCGACAGCATCGGCTATGTCAACCAGGCTGCCTTCACCTACTACAAGCACAGCCTCAAGACTGCCGCCTTCCGCAAGTCGCCGTCGACGATTCCAATTCAATGCGACTACTGGAATCAATACGGGACCAACGGCAACGGCACCCTGATGAACATCAGCGGCGCCGCCAACTGGACCAATTCCACCTATGTGACCTACAGCAACTCGCCGTATTCGTCCCCCCGCTACCACTCCGGCAGCTGCTCCGTCGTCTGGTGCGACGGCCACGCCAGCCTGGAAAACCCGGCCAATACCATGAACGCCTTCACCCTCGTCCCGCAAACGCCGTGACCGCCGCGCGCGGCCGACATCACCCGCCGACATCGCCGCCAAAAAACAACACCCCGCCCGCCGGCCGCAAAAGCGCCGGCGACGGGGTGTTGATGTTTGCAGACAACGATGTTACGCTTTTAGGCGGTAGCGACGAGGCCCGATCGCGCCTGACGCCGTCGCGTCACAGGATCTTCTCCCGGACCCGCTGCAATTCCGCCTCGGTCGACTGGACCAGGTCCGCGATAATGTCGGCCACGCTCTCAATCCGCTTGACCAGGCCGACCGACTGGCCGGCCATCATCGAACCGCGCTCGACATCACCCTCGACCACGGCCCGCCGCAACGCCCCCATCCAGAAATGCTCGACCTGGTACTGGGCTTCCATCCGGGTGATTTCACCACGCTCCAGACGGGCAATCAGATCCATCTGCAACTTGCCAAACTCCTCGGTGCCCTTGTTGTGCAACGCCCGCACCGGCACCACCGGAATGCGGATGTCAAACTGCGGCGTGGCCACCGCGTCACGGTCGCTCGCCCGAATGTACGCGCGCTTGAAATCTGGATGCGCGCAACTCTCCTTCGAGACCGCAAACCGCGTACCCAGCTGCACACCCGTGGCCCCCATCAAAAACAAATGCGCGCAAAAACGCCCGCAGCCGATGCCGCCAGCCACAAAAACAGGCACCTCCGTGACATCAAACAATACCTGCTGCAACAGCACCGTCAGGCTGACCGGACCAATGTGGCCCCCCGCCTCCGTGCCTTCCAAAATCAACGCGTCCGCCCCGGACTTGATCGTCCGCATCGCCAAGGCGTGCGCCGATGCAAAGCACATGACCTTGGCGCCCGTGCCCTTGATCAGCTCAATGTCCTTGCCCCGCGGAATGGCGCCGGCAAAAATCACGTACGGAACCGGCTCCTGCCGAAGCATCGCCAATTGCTCCGGATACGCCGGCGACAACGTCACCAAATTGACCGCAAACGGCTTGCGCGTCAATTCGCGCGTCTTGCGAATCTGGTCCGCCAGAATCCCCGGCGGCGTGTTGCCGCCGGCCAGACTGGCAAAACCGCCGGCATTGCAGACCGCCGCCACCAGCTGCGGGTCGCTGACCCAAGTCATCGCCCCGCATAAAAAAGGATACTCGCACCCGAGAAACTCCCGCCCCCGGGCAAAATAACGCGAACTTAACTCTAACATGATGACTTCCTTGTTGATGGATGCCGCGGTGACCCGGCCCGCCACCCTTAAACGGCGGAACCGGCCCCCAGTTTCCTTCGCTCCCAGGCGATGACATCGCGCAAAATGTCGTCCAGCTGCCGCACAGGACGATACCCGATCAGGGCGCCAGCCCGCTCCAGGCACGGAACGCGGCGCCGCATGTCGTCAAAACCCTCGCCATACGCCTTCTCATACGGAATGACCTGGATCTCGGAACGGCTGCCGCTCAACTGCTTCACCCGCTCCGCCAAACCCATGATCGTGACTTCCTCGTTGTTCCCGACATTGATGACCTTGCCGCGCGCCGCCGGACACTCCAGCAGACGCGTCAACGCCCCGACCACGTCCTCCACGTGCGCAAAACAACGGCTCTGCTGCCCGTCCCCATACACCGTCAAGGGCTCGCCACGCAACGCCTGCCGGACAAAATTCGGCACGACCATCCCATACTGCCCCGTCTGCCGCGGACCAACCGTGTTGAACAGACGCGTCACCACCACCGGCAAACGCATCTCCACCCAGTACGCCAGCGCCAGAAATTCATCCAAGGCCTTCGCGCACGCGTAGCTCCAACGACGCTTGCTCGACGGCCCCATGACGCAGTCGTCGTCCTCGCAGAACGGCACCTTGCTGCCCTTGCCATAGACTTCCGACGTCGAAGTCAACAAAAACGGCCGCCGATACCGCGAACAGGCCTTCAAGACCGTCTCCGTGCCCCCGACGATACTCTCAATCGTCCGCACCGGCTGGTCAATGATCAAACGAACCCCGACCGCCGACGCCAAATGATACACGCAGTCGCTCTGGCGAACGCAATCGTCAACCAGAGCCGCGTTGTTGACCGTGTCGACGATCAGCCGCAAACGCTTGCCGTCTTCCAAACCATCCAAGTTCTCGTAACAACCGGTCGACAAGTCGTCCAACACCAGCACATCGTGCCCTTGCGACAACAGCAGCCGGCACAAATGTGAACCAATAAAACCGGCGCCGCCCGTGACCAGTACGTTCATGGCTTTCCTCCGCACCTGAATTGCCAATAGTGACATCTTTGATAAAAATGTCAAAACAATAATATACAGCTGAATAACCAAGAGGTGAAGCCGTCAACCGAAAAAAGCTCCGCCCTGCGGCAATGCGGTTCGGCGCTTCCCAGTAGGCGCCCCAGGCCCTGGGGCGCTTGGAGTTTGGCAAATCCCGCGGCAATGCGGTTCGGC
>JAKLHU010000327.1 GCA_022709995.1 Verrucomicrobiota bacterium
CGGTAATGTATTGCCGGAAAACGCCTTGCCGCAATGGAGGGCGAGCACGGGCTGGAAGCCCGTGTCACTTCTCGCGGACCATTTCCGACGGCAAGATGCGCACGGGCGGCGAAAATTCTCTCTTTACGCGGCGGGAACGACGGCGGCGACAACGCCGACCTTGCCAAGAAGCATGATGGCGAAAACCATGACGAAGATGGCAATCGTCTCAATGACGCCGAGAGCGATGAGGTAGTTGACAAACCCCTGCCCGGTATCGGCAAAGGCGTCGCAGGCGCCAGCCGCGGCCCGGCCCTGGTAGGCGGCCGACAAGGCAATGGCAATGCCGCCCAGCACACCGATCACGAGGCACGCCGGCCAGCATTCAGGAGTCGAGGACTTCCCGGACACCATCAGCATCAGAATCAGACCGTAGATCGTCTGCGACATCGGCACGCCCGTCAAAATCGCCAATTGGAACGGGGCCATCTTGCCTTGGACATAGCATTTTTTCCAGGAGCCGATGGCCGACGCCGCGGCCACGCCGCAGCCATACGCCGACCCCAATGCCGCAAAACCGATCGCGCAAAATGCTCCCGCGTGCAGCAATGCCAGTTGTGTTGACTCAATCATGTTGTTTCCACTCCTTCGTCTTGTCGTGAGGCTGAACTTTTCGATGCGTATTCTATCATAAAAAGAGTCATTGACCGATCAGACTTCGCGTTTTCGCAGGGGCCGGTAGGGTTTTCCCGACCAGGACAAGTCCATGTGGCCGGAGAATTCGAGGGTATTGAGGCGTATGCCATGCACGAGGACGCCCATGCCGGCCAGGGCGATGTTCAGGACGTGGCCGCCGGCCAGCACCAGCAGCAGGAACGGAATCATCCAGGGCGACAGGCTGTACAGCTGGCCGGCCATATCATTGAAGCTCTGGGCGATGTACAAGCTCGACAGCCCCACCGCAAACAGGCGGATGTAGGACAGAACGTCGACAAAACAATTGATGAAGCTGAACGGCAGGTAGATGACCGTCCCCATGTCCTTCCAGTCGACGCCGAAAACCAAAATGGTGAGGAATCCGACCAGAAACAGGCCTTTGGCAAAAACACCCAAGTCGTCCATGCCGCCGCCGTCGACGATCAGGACTTTGGCGAGGAAGAAGTTCGCCCAGAGGAAGATCCCCCATCCGACGTGCCCGAGGGCGCCGCGGAGGCCGCCGGCCAGACAGGCGCGCCAGGCGCGGGCCATGGACATGTGGAAGGCGCCGATGAAGAAGCAGAGCAGCTTCACGTGCGCCTCGCTGTAGGTGGCGTCGGACAGCCACGGCAGCCCCGCCAGAAGACGCGGCAGTTTCGCCGCCGGCAAGGCGAACCAGTTGCCCGTCAGCCAGCCATAGCCCAGGATGCAGAGGCTCATGGTCAAGCCCAGGTTCAAGACCTGCCGCCGGGCCGGGTCGGCAGTGCCCAGGCGCTTCCGCAGATACAGCATGATGCCGGTGAACAGCAGGCCATAGCCGGCATCGCCGACCAGCATGCCGCAGAACAGCGACAGGAACACCAGCATGCTCACGCTGACGTCGACTTCGCGATAGCCCGGCAGAATGCCGACAAAGTCAAAGATGGCCTTGGCCATGGCGAAGCGCGGCGGGATGACCAGGGAGGTCGGCACGTCGTCATCGTCGTCGGCAATGTCTTCATAGCGGATAGCCCAGCCGTGTTCGCGGGCGGCGTCGCGCAGTTCGTCGAGATGTTTTTCGGGAACGTATCCCCCCAGGAAGGCGATGGCTTTCTGGGCGGCCATGCCGTCCCGGGCCCGGGCGAAGGCGATGCTCTCATCCAGTTCGGCGGCATATTGTTCCAGGCTTTGCATGGCGTGTTCGGCCAATGTCGTCAGGCGTTCCTGGCGTTCAAGCAATTCCTGGCGCAGACGGTCGGTCGTTTCCCGCCATTCGCGCAGATTGGTTTGGGCCGGCAGGGTCACTCGCGGCAAAACGACGTCATCCAGCGGCGTCGGGGAGACGACGGCGTAATGGATGGCCGCTTTGGTTTCGGAAACGACGGTGATGGCAGCGCCGGCGGGAATCTCCGGGAAACGGCCGGGCGCGGAAGCGCACAAGGCGACATGGATGCCGCGCTCCGCCAGCTTGGCGAAGGCGTCCTGGTCGAAACTTCCCCAGGGCTCCAGCTGGGCGCACGCCTTGCTGGCCTGCGCCAAGTCATCTTCGAGCTGTTTGCGCGCCGCGAGAATCGCCACGGCCTCCGTCAAGCTGGCAGCAGGGTCGGTTTCCACGGCATCGGCCTTGACTTTCATGCTTTTGAAGGCAGCCAGGACGCGGCTCAGATTTTCCTGTTCGCGCAAAAGGCGGTCCAGTTCATCGGAGCTCGGCGCCACCAGCGGCGTCACGTGCACCGTGCCGAGGCGCTGCATCGCCGTCACCGTGGCCTGGCGGTCGGACGCCAGGCACGCGATGGTCACTTTTTTCATGGTTTCAATCACAAATTCACCTTATGATTTGCCGATTGGCAAGGAAGAAACACCCCTCCCGATGAAACACTCCGGGGCGGTCGTCCGCCCCGCGGAAAAGCCTCCCTTACAGAACCGTGTTCGCGTCCCTCTGGGCGCATTTGCCCTTGGCGATCTTGGACCGGCCGACCGAATTGGTCTGCTGGTCGCCAAGATAGATGTTGATTTTGCGGATATTTTCCCGGGCTTCCGGGATCTTGACTTTTTCGAACAAATTGACGCGCTGGCTGACGACGCGCAGTTCCTGTTCGATCAGGGCCAGCATTTCCTCGACCAGTCGCAGTTTCAGGCGCAATTCGATCTGTTCGCGGGCGGCCTGGAGGACGTCGTCGAACCAGGGCGGCGTGGCGAACAAGTCATACTCGACCTCGGCGAAGGTCAGGCTGACAAAGACCGGCACGTCGGTGCCGGCCACGTTGCGCTGGCCGACCCGCCATTCCTGCACGCGCAGGAGTTCGCCCAGGCCGGCGCCGTCCAGGCCGGACAGGAGCGGCAGCGCCGAGGACCAGGCCGCAGTCTGCTCCTCCAGCTGCCGGTGCAAGGCCGCGATTTGCTCGCGCATGTGCCGGACTTCCATCTGCAGCTGCTGCTTCTTCAGCTGCAAAGTCGGCAAATAGCGTCGGAAACGCTTCAGCGCATCACGCTGCACCTTCAGTTCGTTTTTGGTCAACTTGATTTTTGCCATAGCTTGTCATGCCTGTGTCGGTAGGCTCGGCTCGGAACGCGTCCCCGGGGCGGCGTGGTCTGGGAGCAGCCGGCCGGCGGGGTTGGCCGGTCGGCCCGCTGCCATTGCGGCGCCGGCGGGCCGCCTGGCCGCCTATCGCCACGCCGGAGGGCGATGGCGCGGCGGCGACGGCTCAGCCCTTGTTCCGCGGCCAGAATTGTTTCACCAGGTCGGTCTTGATGCCGGTTTCGGCCGGCTCAAAGCATTCGGCCATGGTTTTCCAGCCGAGGTCCAAGGCCTCTTCCAAAGGAATGTTCACGCTCAAGTCCATCATCCTTTTTTCGAACATGGCGCCGTATTTGAGCAATTTCTGGTCCCAGTCGCTCATGCGGAAACCCATGGATTGTTTTTCCAGGGCTTCCTTGTATTCCGCATACAGCCGGATCA
>JAKLHU010000328.1 GCA_022709995.1 Verrucomicrobiota bacterium
ACACTTTTTCGCACTGGACGACTGCACCGGCGGCAACACCAGCGGAAACGCAGATGGCGAAATCGTGCCATGGCTCAATTATCAATGGGTGACCGATTACGGCCAATGGCTATCTCCCGCTCGCCTTGGACAAGAGGCCAATCCCCGGCCGGCGAGGAGTGACATTGCCCCGCGGCGGAGCCTCCCGAAATCGGCTCCGTATGGGGTTGGAATATCGCCACCTCGACGAAGCATTCATATGACTCCCGGCGGCATCCACATGGCATCGCCCTGGTCGACCACGATCCAGCCCAAACTGGGCAAGCTACCCGGGAAAAGGCTTTTCAACGCAGTTGCGCCTACCCCGGCAAGCATTCCAAGGGGGGTTGTCCATGATCATGCGTCCGCCTCGCCTTTTCAAGATGGGACGGGGAAAAGCGCGCCGTACGGCAGCGCCGTGATGTTCTCGCCCAGAAAGCGGATGTCGCCTCCACCGTACAAGACAATCCCCCGGATGGACGAGCCCTGGCGCGCATGCGCTTCGATGAACTGACGCAGGCCCGCGGCCTCGCCCATGCCAATCCTGCTGCCGGCCTTGACTTCCAGTGCGACAATCCGTTGCCCCTGCTCCAGGATGAAATCCACCTCTACGCCGCCACGCGTTCGCCAGTAGCTCAACCGACGCCGGAAGGGATCCGCGGCGCGCCAGGCTTGCAACGTCTGAAACACCGCCTGCTCCAGCCAGAAACCGAGGTCGTTGCGTGTCTCCATCGCGGCGAGGTCATAAATCCCGGACAACCAGGACGCCAGCCCACTGTCGCGCCAGAAGAGCTTGGGACTTTTCACCAGCGCAACGGTGGGATTGGCGGTAAATGGCTTCACGCGTTCAATCTGATACCCGGTTTCCAGCAGGTTCAAGTAGCGATGGCAAGTGGCGGGAGAAAGACCCGCATCGCGCGCAATTTCCGCCTGATTCACTAATCGGCCCGTACGCTGTGCCGCCACTTGCATCAGACGCTGAAAGTCGGGCAGGCTCTCAATGTTGCTCAAGTCACGCAGATCGCGCTCCAGATAGGTCTTGACGTAGCCGCCAAACCAAAGTCCCCGCGCCGCGTCGGTAAAACAGCGCACCGCAGGCGCAAAACCACCGCGCAAGACCCACTGACGCCAGGAGTCGCACGCTTCTGGCGCGGTCCACGCCGTATAGTCAGGGATGGCGGAAAACAGGCTCTCGAACAGACCGCCGGCGTCTGACCCACCCTGCCATTCCAAAGGACAGAACGAGAACAAATCAAGGTAAACGGCCCGACCTGCCAGAGAGTCGGCTACGCCATGCATCAACGAAAACTGCGCTGAACCCGTCAGCAAAAAAGCTCCGGGCGTGCGATTCTCGTCAACATGCCTTTTAATCGCCAGCAGCAGTTCGGGAGCACGTTGCACCTCGTCCAGGGTCAACGGCGGATTCATCAGCAGCGAATCAGGGTCCCGCTTCGCCTGGTCCAGAACGCCCAAATCGTCAAGCGTCAAATAGCGCCGATGCGGCTGCAGATGCCGGACCAGAGTCGATTTGCCCGTCTGACGCGCCCCCGTCAGCACGACCACCGGCATCGTCCCCAAAGCCAGCTCAAGCTGCTTCTGCAACCACCTGGGTATATACCTGTAATCACTCATGGTCGCCCCTAAATCATTTCACGCCTTGAAATAATTTATTTCATTACATGAAATATATGTCTTCCATGCGGTCTCGTCAAGGGCAAGTTCAAGATTGGCCACGTTTTTTTGCCACCATCAACGCGGCGTTCCTTTTTTGAACTACCATCCGTGTCCATCGGTGTCCATCGGTGGTTCTTTTGTGAAAAAGGGGTTCCTGAGGGCGGAACACAGGCGCCGCCGCTACTGTCGGCTGGAGTTGTAAATCAGCTCGTTCGGCGGGTGGAATTTCCCCGGGTTCTTCAAGGTCCAGGCGATGGCGTGGAGTTCTTTGCTCAGGAGCTTCATTTGCGCCACCGCAAAGCCGATGTCACCGCCATTCGGGTCCATCGCGAAGCAGCGGCGGTTCTGCAGCCGATTGTTCAGCAACCGCACCTGCCGCTGCAGCGTCTCCAGGCGCCGCAACGGCCGCCGGCCGACGGCGGCCGCCTGGAAAAGGTCAAGCCATTGGACCATGAGCCGCTGCATCTTGACGGCATTTCCGCAGGTCTCGACCATCCGCGCCAGGTAATGCCGCCGCCGTTCCGCCTTCTCAAATGCCTGCGCGTACAGCTTCGCGGCCCGCTGGTTGAGCTTCACCAGCTCCTGCATGAGCGCCTGCAGCTCGCCGGCCTGGGCCAGGGCCGCGGGGGTGAGCCCGGCCTGCCAGCGCACCAGCTTGAAGTTGGAAAAGCGCCAGTTCGGAAACGTCGCGTTCCACAATGGCGTCGTGTGGCTGTACTTGTCTCCGAAACGCGTCCGCAGGCGCTGTGCCCGCGCCACCAGGGCGCCGGCGGCCTCGCCGTACAGCTTGCCGCAGACGACGTCCAGCAGCCCGCCCGCGGCAAACACCTCCGGCGGCGAGCTCATCCCGAACGCCTGCCGGCGATGCGCCGGCATAAATTCGGCCGACGTCGCGACCGCCGGCTGGTCGACCCGGAAAGCGCCATGGGGATTCCACAGATATTCGGCATTGACGACCTGGCGCGTTTCGTGGAACGCGTTGCCGTTGCCGGTGATCACCGCATTGGCGCCGGACAGCAGGCCGATGGCGCCGGCATCCCCGGAAATGACGCTGGAATCGTAAAAGCCCGACCCGGCCGCAAAATAGACGCAGGAGATTTTGGCGTCGGGGCCGAGCCGCTGCCGCAACTCCTGGTAGCGCGGCGCCTTCGGCACATCGCCGAAAAACTGCTCGCGCAGCAGCAGGTAGATGTTCTTGCCGGCCAGCAGCCGGGACACGGTCTCGAAATAATCAAGATGACGGCGCCATTCATCGTCATTCTCGGACGCGCTGGTGTAGTTGGGCCCGACCATGTTGACCATGCAGTCCCGCCGGGCGTCATAGCCGGTTTCCGGATTCCGGACTCCCGTCAACGCGGCTTCGAGGCGCAGGAACAAATTCGCGCAGGCGCCGGCCATGCCGTCCGGAGCCACCAAATCGTCATTCGGCCAGCGCTCCCGGCAGGACGGACAACGCAGCATCCACGACGCCCGCGCCTCGGCGCCGACCGAAATGTCCAGACCATGCAGATACAGCGCCCCGGGCTCCACGGCCTGCACGAACTGCCGCAACTGGGCGCATTTCCGGTCCAGGAGCTCGTTATTGCTCAAGCACGTCCCCATCAGCTGGGAGACCGGCTTGGCGGCAAAGCCCATGCAGGGATACAGCGGTCCGCCTGGATAGCCATGACGGTTCTCGAAACTTACGCCGTCAAACTCCTCGTGCTGTTCGCCATAGCCGGAACTGTAGCCGACGTAACACAAATGGATGCCGCGGCGACGAGCCGCGGCATTCAAGTCCCGCATCAACGAAGCATAACCATGAAAGCGCTCGACGTTCCACCCGACGCCATCGACAAAGGCAAAATTGAGCTTATATTCGACCATCAGATCGAGGCCGGCGATGAAGTTGCTGCGAAAGTCCAGGGAGC
>JAKLHU010000329.1 GCA_022709995.1 Verrucomicrobiota bacterium
CCAAGCGCCAACCATCACCACCACGGCTGGGAAAGTGACTTTCCCGCCCTCTTTGCAGATTTGTCTTCCCTGCCTCTGGAGACCACCATGATCTTACCCCACGCCCTGACCATCGCCGGTTCCGATTCCGGCGGCGGCGCCGGCATCCAGGCCGACTTGAAGACCTTTTCCGCGCTGGGCGTCTATGGCATGAGCGCCATCACCGCGGTGACAGTCCAGAACACAACATCCGTGCTCGGCGTCCAGGAAATGCCGCCCGCCATCGTCGCCGGGCAGATCGACGCCGTGTTCAGCGACATCACCGTCGACGCCGTCAAGATCGGCATGCTGTTTTCGGCGGCCACGATCACTACCGTCGCGGGCTGTCTGCGGCGCTGGCGGCCGCGGTTCGTGGTTCTGGACCCAGTCATGATTTCCAAGAGCGGCCATGCCCTCATGCAGCCGGAGGCTGGCGCGACCCTGCAACGGGAGCTGCTGCCCATCGCCTCCCTGGTGACTCCGAACATCCCCGAAGCCGAGGCCATCACCGGCATGAGCATCAGGTCGCGCAGCGATATGGAAAAGGCCGCCCGGGCGATTGTCGCGCTGGGGGCGAAGGCTGTTCTGGTCAAGGGCGGGCATAGCGCCGACGACGCCGACGACCTGCTTTTCGACGGTCGCCGCTGCCATTGGCTGCCGGGCGTCCGCCTCGCCGTGCGCAACACGCACGGCACCGGCTGCACCCTGTCCTCGGCCATCGCCGCCCTCGCCGCCCGCGGCGTGGCCTTGCCGGAAGCCTGCCAGCAGGCCAAAGACTACGTCCGCGGGGCCATGGCCGCCGGCCTGGAAATCGGCCACGGCTGCGGACCCCTGCATCATTTCTTCCAATGGTATGGAACGGCGGCCCCGACGCCGACGCCACTCGGGTCTGTTGTTTCTGCCTCCACGCCATCACAGGCCGCAATCCCCGCTCCGACGGGGGGAAAGGACACTGCTGTCATGCTCGAAAAAACTGTTTCGGCGCTGGCTGCGATCCGGTCGGAGCACCCGCTGGTGCATCATCTCACGAACGTGGTCACGGTCAATGACTGCGCCAACACCGTGCTGGCGCTGGGCGGCTCGCCGGTCATGGCGCCCTGCCAGCGCGAGGCCGGCGACATGGCCGGCCTGTCGCGCGCGCTGCTGTTGAACATCGGCACGCCGGACGAAACCTCCGAGGCCGCCATGATCGCCGCCGGCCAGGCCGCCAATGCCCAGGGCATTCCCGTCATCCTCGACCCGGTCGGCGTCGGCGCGACGCCGTTCCGCCGGGCGCTGGTCGAGGCAATCCTGAGTGATGTCGATGTCGCGATCCTGCGCGGCAATCTGGCCGAGATCAAGACCTTGGCCGGATTGTCGGCGAGCACGCGCGGGGTCGACTCGGCGGAGGACGTCACCAGCGGCGGCGAGACCGGCGCCGGCGAGAAGCTGCGGCAGGCGTGCCGTCTGGCCGCCGACGTCGCCCGACGCTATGGCTGCGTCGCCGCGATCACCGGCGCCCAGGACGTGCTCAGCGACGGCAAGGCCACGTTCACGCTGGCCAATGGCCATCCGCTGCTGGCGCGGGTCACCGGCACGGGCTGCATGGCCAGCTCGCTGTGCGCCACCTTTGCGGCCGTGCTTCCACAGGAGCCGCTGCTGGCGGCCGCGGCCGGCATCACCTGCCTGTCCATAGCCGGCGAAATCGCGGCCGAGGGGCTTCGGGACGGCGAAGGCACCGGCACGTTCCACACCCGCCTCATCGACGCCCTGTCCCTGCTTTCCGGAAGTCATCTGCAGGCCAGACTCCGCTGCACCCTGCAAGGGGAATAATACATGTCTCACCGATGCATGGCAACGGCGTGAAAAAAACCTGCGGCCCCCATCGTCAGATCACGGAAACACGATGTATTCAATCACGAATCATGGCGCCGTCGCGGACGGCAAAACGGTCAATTCGGCCGCAATTCAGGCTGCGGTCGACGCCTGTTCGGCCGCGGGCGGCGGCATGGTCCTGGTCCCGCCCGGGACGTTTGTCACCGGCACGGTCTGGCTGCGCGACGGCGTCGAGCTGCACCTGGAAAAAGGCGCCGTTCTGCTTGGCAGTTCCGACCTGGATGATTACAATGCCGACGACGCCTTTCCGCAGAACATGCGTTCCGAACGCGAACAATGGAACGGCGCCCACCTCATCCTGGCGGTCGGGGCGCATGATGTGGCCTTGACCGGCAGCGGCTGCATCGACGGCAACGGGCCGGCCTTCTTCGAACCGGAGGCGCCGCCGTTTGCGCCGCGCTTCGGCTGGAGCCAGGGCATCCGCCACGCCAAAGACAAGCAGCGTCTGCGCCCGGGACAGATGGTCATGTTCTGCGAATGCACCGGCGTCCGCGTCAGCGGCCTCACCCTGCGCAACGCCTGCTGCTGGACCTGCCTGTTCTACGGCTGCGACCATGTCCTCGCCACCGGATTGCAGATCAGCAACCCGCCAGACGCGGCCAACACCGACGGCATTGACATCGACTGCTGCCGCCAGGTCGTGGTAAGCGACTGCCTGATCTGCACTGGCGACGACGCCATCACCCTGCGCGCCAATCCCCAGCGCCTCCTGGACAAAACGCGCGTCTGCGAGGACGTGGCCATCAACAACTGCGTGCTCGACACGTCGATCTGCGCCTTCCGCATCGGCGTCGGCACCGGCGTCATCCGGCATGCCGCCATCTCGAACATCATGATTCGGCGGGCGTCGACGGCTTTTCTGCTGCAGTCGGCCTACCGCGAGCCGTCGACCGGGGTGGCGATTTCCGACCTGGCCATTGCCAACATCCAGGTCCATGCCGTCGCCTTTCCGTTCCGTTTCACCGCGGGTGCCCCCTCGGCGACGGCGCCGATTGAGAACATCCGGGTGAACGGCTTCTACGGCACCTGCTATGGCGGCTGCGACTTCACGGGCAGCGCCCTCACCCGTCCGCGTCATCTTCGTTTCAGCCACGTCGATTTGACGGTTGGGCCATGTCCCCTGGACCCGGCGCCGGCGGCCTATCCGGACACGTTTCTGCGCTTCCGGCAGGTTGACGACGTCCGCCTCGACCACTTTCAGATCACCTGGCGTGACCAGCATCCGGCCTGGCGCCAGGCGATGGCCATCGAGGACGCCGCGGTCACTCTGGAGGACACCTGCGACGTGCCCGACCCGACTCCTGTCGGCAGTGGCGCCGATTCCAAGGCATAATTGACAAGCAAGGACATCATGATGGCAAAGCCAAAGCGATTTCTGTTTTTCGGCGCGCATCCCGACGATGCCGACCTGCTGTTTGGCGGCACGGCGATCAAGCTGGCGCGGGCGGGTCACGCGGTCAAGCTGGTGGCCACCTGCAATGGCGACTGCGGCCACCACCTCCTGCGACGCGCCGAACTGGCGGCTCGACGCTACCTGGAGACGCAGGCCTCGGCCGCCGTCGCCGGCATCGCGGAATACCAGGTCCTGGACAACCACGACTGCGAGATTGAATGCACCTTGGAAAACCGCAAGGAGATCATCCGGATCATCCGCCGTTTCCAACCCGACGTCGTCATTTCGCACCGGCCGGTCGACTATCACGCCGAC
>JAKLHU010000033.1 GCA_022709995.1 Verrucomicrobiota bacterium
CGCCCAGCGCCCCGGCCGCGCCCAACGGCAAGCGCTGGAACCACCCCGGCGCCGCCGACTACCTCGAGGCCGTCCTGGACGCCGCGACCCGGAAATTCAACATCGACCCCGAGCGCATCATCATCGGCGGCCACTCCATGGGCGGCTTCGGCGCCTACCATCTCGGGCAGCTGCTGGCGGATCGGGCGGCCGCGCTCTGGCTCAGCGCCGGCGCCTGGAAGCTGGCGGACTTCCGAAGCCTGCTCGGAACCGCCGTCTACATTTCGCACGCCAAATACGACTGCGCCTACGCCTATCGCGGCGCCCACCAGTGCCCCCGCCATCACGACTGGTGCGGGACGTCCTTTGCCCGCGCCGCCCACCAGCTCCTGCTCCGTGACCAGGTCGACCACGTCTACGACGAGCACGACGGCGGCCATGGCCTGTTTTGGGAGCCAGCCCAGATGTCCTTGCAACGCTTTCTCAACTGGGCCCTGCTGCAGAAACGGCAGCCGTTCGCCTCCCGCACGGCCCTGGTCACCCCGCGCGGCACGGCCGACCCCGACCTGCCCGACCGACCGTTCTCCCGCTGGCTGTCCATCGACCGCGCCATCCCTGGCGAAATCGCCTTCGACCACGTCAACCTGACCGGCCCCAACATCGCCTGGACCATCGACGAACTGGCCGCCCAGAGCTTCTTCCTGGACCAGCAGAAACGGCCCGGAGCGCGGCTTCTCGCCGCCATCGACGGGCCCAATCACCTCGCCGTGACCGCCGAAAACGTCGCCGCCTTCTCAATCTGGCTCCACCCCGAAATGGCCGATCTGACCCGGCCGGTGACCGTGACCTGCAACGGCCGCGAGCTGACTGCCCTGCCCCGGCCATCGCTGCTCACGCGGCTCGAAGGCATGCGCCTCCGCCGCGACCCGGCCTCGCCATACGTCGCCAAAATCAGCTTCGACCTGGAACAGCCCTGACGCCGCGCCCGCCCTCGCTCACGTCGCCGGAACCATGACGACCTCCACATGGCGCCCCCGCAACGCCTCGGCATCGGCCGCCGACAACGCGTCGTCCGTCACCAGCAGATCGACCTCGTCCGGCGTGGCATAGCGGGTCAGGGCCGGATGGCCGAATTTGGTGCTGTCGGTGACCACCGCCACCCGGTGCGCCATCGCAATCGACCGGCGCTCCAGGTTGGACAGATTGACGTCGGCCGTGTAGAAGCCCTCCTCCGCCACGGCCGCATCACAGCCGGTGACCAGCCATTCCACGTGATACTCCTGCAAGGTCTTTTCCGCCACCGCCCCGACCAGGTCCATGGAGCTGGTCCGCAGTTCGCCGCCCAGCAGCATCACCCGGCATTTGCTGCGAAACAAGGCCGCCGCCACCGGCAGAGAATTGGTCACGACCGTCAAGTGGTACCGGTTGAAACGCGCGATCAGACGCGCAAACAGCAATGTCGTCGTGCCCGTGCCCAGAAACAGCGCCGGCGTCGGCAAAATCCGCCGATACAGGGCCTGCGCAATTGCGGCCTTGCGGTCCGGATGGGCGATCGTCACCGTCTCCGGCTCGTAACACGCCGGGTGCCGCACCGCACCGCCCTTCACCAGCAAGGCCAGCTGACGGCTCTCCAGCTCCCGCAAGTCACGCCGGATCGTCATCTCCGTCACCCCGAACTCCGCCGCCAAATCCCGGATCTGCACGCCACCGCTCGCAAGACGCTCGAAGATCTTCTCACAACGACTGTTCATGACCAACTCCGCGATTATGCCGGATAGATCGGTTTGGCTTTGGGCGACGCTGTAACCCCAGTGCCTATTCGTCCATTGTCCTACTTGCCGTCCATCCGTCCCATCCGTCCTATTTCACCGTCCTATAGGTCCTCTGTTTTCAGCCAGAGTCACACACAGGTGAAGAGCATCGCCCACACACACGCCCACTTCGTCGACTGCCCACCGTAAACGATTTACCATAGCGCCCAATTGTTAAAAAACAACATTTTTCCGTCGGCTGAATCGGCGTGTAGTCTTGTCAAAATCGCACAAACGCCTATTTTAATAGCTGTTGTTCGCAGGCATTTTGTTTTTTGAGTATCCACGCCGTCAACCCGAGGAGCACGTCATGGGCAAGTACGATCCGACCCCCTATCAACTGGACCTGAACCGCTATCCCCACCTGGTCTCGGACACGATTCCCGGCCCGGGCAGCAACGCGTTGCATGCCCGTGCCGCCAAGCACTACCGCGGCCTGTCCGGGCAGGTGAAGCTGTTCCCCGTGTCATTCGCCAAAGGCTATGGCTGCGTGCTCCAAGATGTCGACGGCAACGAATTCATCGACTTCTCCAGCGGCATCTATGTGACGACACTCGGCCACTGCCACCCGAAAATCTCGGAAGCCGTCGCCAAATACGCCGGGCTGTTGATGAACGCCCATGACTTCACGACCGAAATCAAAGTCCGCCTGCTGGAAAAAATGGCGCAATGCCTGCCCGGCGACTTGAAAAGCTTCCAGCTCTACGACAGCGGCACCACCGCGGTCGAAGCCGGCCTGCGCACCTGCCGCGCCGCCACCGGCAAACACGAATTCATCAGCTGCTTCATGGACTTCCACGGCAAAAGCGGGCACGCCATCAGCCTCGCGCGCATGACCAAGTTCAGCGGCCCGACCAGGTCGCCGGGCTTCTACCTGGTGCCCCGGCCGGACTGCTACCGCCCCTGGTGGACACGCCCCGACGGCTCCCTCGACACCGAAAAATACCTCGACTTCTACGACACCTTCATCCGCGAGTCAACCACGGGACAAGTCGCCGCCTTCGTGCTCGAGCCCATCCAGGGCTGGGGCGGCAGCATCATGCCCCCCGACGACTTCTTCCCGAAACTGCGCAAGTTCCTCGATGAACGCAACATCCTGCTCTTCGCCGACGAAGTGCTCACCAGCATGGGCCGCACCGGCAAGTACCTCTGCATGGAACACTGGGACGTCCTGCCCGACGTCGTCACCCTCGGCAAGGGCTTCGGCAACGGCTTCCCAGTCACCGCCATGGCCGTCCGCACCCCCTATGCCGAAGCCGTCGACAAGATCAGCGCCTCGACCAGCTACGGCGGCAACCCGATGGCCTGCGCCGCCGCCCTGGCCTGCTTCGAAGTCATCGAGGAAGAAGGCCTCCTCGAACACGCCCAGCACCTGGAAGTCCTGTTCAAAAAACGCATGGCCAACTGGACCAGCAGGTACCGCATCGTCGGCGACACCCGCTGCAAAGGATGCCTGATGGGCGTCGAACTGGTCAAGGACAAAACCACCAAGGAACCCTTTGACGCCGCCGGGAAGATGGTCTATCAGAAGGCCTTCCGCAAAGGCCTGGCGTGGATTCCGGCCGGCCACATCCTGCGCATGAGCCCGCCGATCATCATGCCGGACGAGGTCGCCCACAAAGGCATGGACCTGATCGAAGAAGCCATCGCGGAAACGGAAAAGGAACTGGCCTGAGCCACGGCGGCTCTTCCTTCCACCATGGCCGGCCGGCAACCCCGGCCGGCCCGACCCGGGCCCCCGGAACTGCGCCCGGCCCGGTCAACCAGATTGAAAGGCATCGCATGAAAACATACCGCGTCGGCATGATCGGCTTCGGCTTCATCGGCAAGGTCCACGCCTATGGCCACTTGAATCTGCCCTTGTTCTATGACCAAAACGACTTCCGGACGGAAATCACCCACGTCTGCACGTCCAAACCGGAAACGGCCCGCAAAGGCGCCGCCCAGGTCGGCGCCGCCAACGCCGTCACCGACTTCCATGCCATCACCGACAATCCCGACATCGACATCGTCGATATCTGCACCCCCAACCACCTGCATTGCGAAGCCGTCCTCGCCGCCATCAAGCACCAGAAGCACATCTACTGCGACAAGCCGTTGACCGCGACCTACGAAGAAGCCCGCCGCATCCAGGCCGCGCTCAAAGGCTACCGCGGCATCTCCCAGATGACCCTGCAGAACCGCTTCTTCCCGGTCACCCTGCGCGCCAAGCAGATGATCGACCAGGGTGTCATCGGCGAAGTCCTCGAATTCCGCGGCGCCTACCTGCATTCCGGCAGTTCCGACCCCAACGCCCCGCTGAAGTGGAAGCTCTCCGGCGCCGCCGGCGGCGGCGTCGTCGCCGACCTCGGCAGCCACATCCTCGACCTGCTTGAGCACCTGGCCGGGCCGTTCGCCAGCCTGACCGCGTCCACGCATATCGCCTATCCCGACCGGCCCTCGGCCGCCGACCCGACCCAGCGCGTGGCCGTTGACACCGAGGACAACATGCTCGCCACCGTCCGCCTCCTCTCCGGCGCGATCGGCAACATCTCCGCCTCCAAAATCGCCACCGGCACGGAAGACGAGGTGAGCTTTGAAATCTACGGCAGCAAGGGCGCTCTGAAAATGCTCCCCAACGACTGGCACCACCTCTATTACTACGACTGCGGTACGCCCGCCAAGCCTCTGGGCGGCATCCGCGGCTGGACCTCCATCGACTGCGGCCAGCGCTATGACGCCCCGGCCGGCTTCCCGACGCCGAAGGCCGCCATCGGCTGGATCCGCAGCCACGTCCACTGCCTCTATACCTTCCTGAACTCCGTTCACACCGGCACGCCCATCGGCCCCACCCTGGAACGCGGCGTGCGCATCCAGTCCCTGATCGAAAAAGTCCGCGAAGCCGCCGCCTCCGGCCAGTGGGTCTCCGTGGCCGAATAAGGCCACGCTCTCCCCCGCGCCAGGACGCTCCTTTTCCGCCCCCCCCGAGTCACACAACCGCAAGCCAAAACGGGAATCCCGCCCCATGAACAGCAAACTCCGCATCGGCTGGGGTGAAGCCGACATCACTCCTGACAACGCCAAGGTCGAGCTGGCCGGCCAGTACTACCAACGCCTGGCGACCGGCATCCATTCCCGCATCAAGACCGTCGTCCTGGCCCTGGAAAAAAAGGACCAGCAGGCAATCATGATCAGCCTGGATGTGGTCGGCATCCCGGCGACCCTGCAGGACGACGTGCGCGCCGCCGTCCACCGCCAGTTTCCCGAACTCGAGCCAGACCGGATTTTCCTGAACGCCATCCACACGCACAACGCGCCGTACACCAAGCCCGGCGGCCTGTTCCGCGACTGGCTGCCCCTGGATCCCGACGCCCTCGACCCCGCCGACTACGTCGCTTTCCTGCAACGGCAGATTCTGGCCGCGGTTTCCCAGGCCTGGGCCGGCCGGCAGCCCGGCGGCGTCGCCCCGGCCTTCGGCGTCGCCCGCATCGGCCATTGCCGGCGCGCCGTCTACGCCGACGGAACCGCCGAAATGTACGGCGACACCACCCGGCCGGACTTCGTCGGCATGGAAGCCGGCGAAGACTCCGGCGTGGAAATCCTCTTCACCTTCGACGTTCACGGCCAGCCGACCGGCGCCATGGTCAACACCGCCTGCCCGTCCCAGGTCATGGAAGCAACCTACGAGATTTCCTCCGACTTCATGGGCGCCGCCCGCGAACGGCTCAAAAGCCACTTCGGCCCGAACTTCCACACCCTCTGCCAAGTCAGCGCCGCCGGCTGCCAGTCCCCCCGCGACTTGACCAGAAACTTCCGCACCGAACCGGACTTCTGGCATGCCGACGGCGTCCCCGTCCACGCCGAACGGCTCGCCCACGCCGTGACGACGGCCTGGGCGCAGACAACCGGCAACGTCGACTTCGACCCGGTGTTCAAGCATGAATGCCATCACGTCACCCTGCCCCGCCGGCGCGCGTCCTACCAGGCCTATGTCCAGGCCAAAGGCAACCTGTCCCGACTGACGGCCGCCATGCCGGAAAAAGAAGCCTTCGAGGACTTCTGCCGCCAGACCCACGCCAATGAAAAAATCCCCGGCCGGCCCGGACCGTACGACAGCAAATTGCACCACTTTGTCCTGATTCAGAACAACAAGGCCGTCCTCAAGCGCTTTGAGACCCAGGACGCGGAACCGGCCTTCGCGTTCGACATGCACGTGCTCCGGCTCGGCGAGGTGGCGCTGGTCAACAACCCCTTTGAACTGTACCTGATGTTCGGACAGATCATCAAGGCCCGCGCCAAGGCCAGGCAGACCTTCATCGTCCAGCTTTCCGGCGGCACCGGCGGCTATCTGCCCAGCCCGGAAGCCGAACGCCTCGGCGGCTACGGCGGACTGATCATCAACGGCAATGTGGGCTCTGATGGCGGCTTCAAGCTCGCCGACCTGGCCGTAGAAGCCATCAACGCGTTGTTCTGAATCTGATCAACCGCGCCGCGCGCGACCAGCAGCGAACGAACCAATCACGAAAAAAGCCCGGCGCCGTCTGGTCTGACGGCGCCGGGCCACTTGAGACATCCTATCATCGCGTCAACAGCGGTACACTCTTATTGGCGTTTGCGGTTTCTGCGGGTCAACGCCGTGCCGACGCTGCCGGCCAACAGCAGACTGGCGAAAACGCCCGGCAAAGGCTGGCCAACCGTGCCCTCGCCGCCAACCAGAATGAACTCCACACTGCTTCCACCCTTGGCGAAGCCGAAGTTGATCCGGGTGTTGCCTAAAGCGTCAACCGTATTGATCTGACGGGAAACCAATGCCGCATTCACCCCTTCGCCCACCGGGCCGAGGGAATAGCCCTCCTGGTCCGCCTTGTTCTTAGTCGTGTTCGTCAACCACAGGCCGATTTCGTCCCCAGCCTCGAAATCACCCACATGGTAGGCCGTCGTGCTGTTGCTCTGCACGCCATTCGTAAACGTCACGGTCATGGTCTCACCCGAAGCGGCCACAACCGCCCCGCCCGCCGTCATCCAGCCGTAGTTGCCCGCCGTCATGTCGGCGGTGGCGCCCAAATCCGCCAACGTGCCGCCAACATTGCCTCCCCAGTCGGAAACAAACGTCGACATCCACAGGCTCCCGCCTTCGGTGATCCTGATCGTCAACTGCTGGGCACTTGTGTGCGACTGCCATTCGCCCGGACTCGGGGAACTGACAATCTCGTATTGCAAGACCGCCTGCGCACTCAGGCCGGCCAGCATCGCCATCGCCACCATAACCAACATCTTGTTCTTCATTATGTCCTCCAAGGCCTTCCAGTCAGCTTTTCCTTGCCGCCAACTGTTTTTGCACTCGCCTTCGCGTGACTTTCTCCATGTTGCCTATTAAATTACCACCGCTTCCCAGAGATACAAACCCCGAAAACAACTTTTCCATCACTTTTTTCGCGATTTTTACAACCATTCGGTTGCGAAGCGTCTCCCGCAGCCCTCCCGCGGCCTGGGGGACGGCTGGAGACAAAGTCACAATTGACACGTCATCAATAAAATAAACAAAACGATTCGGCGCCGTTCTCCTTTCAACCAAAAGACGAACAGCACCCGGCTGTCGGCTCACCGCAACGTTTTTTTCGCAACCGATTAGAAGCATTTCCTTGACCGGCATCCAGCCTCGCACCACCCTTTCCCCCAGGAGCCCCGCATGACCACCCATCACCTCGCCCCCAGCACAGACGGACATCTGATCCAGGCCGCCATCGACCAGGCCAGCGCGGCCGGCGGCGGCGTCGTCTGCCTGCAACCCGGCATCCACATGACGGGAACCATTTACCTTAAAAGCAACGTCGAGCTGCATCTGTGCAGCGGCGCCAAGCTGCAAGGCTTCGACCGCCCGGAACTCTACGACGACTTCACCGACCCCGGTTTCGACGCCGTCTCGCCGGAAAAAAGCCGCAAATGCCTGCTGGCGGCCAAGCATGCCGAGAACATCGCCGTCACCGGCCTGGGCGAAATCAACGGCGCGGGCCCGGCCTTCTACGACACCAACGTCGCGCCCGGCGCCTTCTTCGCCAAGCCGCCGCACCCGCGGCCGCGCATGGTGCAGTTCTACAACTGCAAAAACGTCCGCGTCGACGGCGTCTCCTTCGTCGATTCGCCCAGCTGGACCTTCTGGCTCCTGGGTTGCGAAGACGTGTATATCACGCGCATCCGCCTCCACGGCTGCCAACAGATGATCAACAACGACGGCATTGACATTGACGACTGTCGCCGCGTGACCGTCAGCGACTGCCACATCACCACCGGCGACGACTGCATCATCCTGCGCGCCATCCGCCGTGGCCCCGAACACCACGCCCTCTGCGAAGACGTCACCGTCACCAACTGCGTCCTCAACAGCCGCTGCCAGGGCATCCGCATCGGCTGCCCGAGCGACGACACCATCCGCAACGCCACCTTCAGCAACATCGTCATCCACGGCGCCGGCAACGGCATCAACATCAACAACCCGGTCCGCTACCTGCGCGCCGGCGACACCGGCTTCCTGCACCTCTCCAACCTGGTGTTCACCAACTTCACCATCGACGCCGGCCGCGTCCCGCTCTGGATCAATGTCGAAAAATCGGTCAAGCTGCGCCATCTCGGCAGCATGACTTTCAGCAACTTCCGGATCCGCGCCCCGCAGCCGATCCGCCTGGACGGATGCCCGGAAACCCCCATTGAAGACATCACGTTGAGCGACGTGTCGATCACCACCACGGCCTCGGTTCCGCTGGTCGCCGAGCACGTCCGCCGCCTGTCCCTGAACCACGTCGAATGCACGGCCATGCCAGCGACCGAGGCCTGACCCAGACCGCCCCGGCCCGGCCGCACCAACCCCGACCGGCCGGCGCCGAACCTTCTCCCTCTCCACCAGCAAGGACAAGACATGAACAATAAACTCTTCCCGGTCCGGGCCGCCTTGGTCGGCTTCGGCGAAGTCAACACGCCAAAGGAATTCCTCACCGGCCGCTGCCAAGACGCCGTCAACGTCCTGCGCCAGCGCGGCGTCGAGGTGCTGGCGGCGCCGATTGTCCGCGACGACCCGGACGGCAAACTGGCTGCCGACGCCGTCGCCGCCATCGGGGGTCACGACTTCGACGCCCTGGTCGTCTGCGTCGCCGGCTGGATTCCATCCTGGGCGGTCGTCAAAACGATCGAGCCGTTCAAGCACAAGCCGATTCTGCTCTGGGGACTGAGCGGCTGGTACGATGACGGCCATTTCGTCACCACCGCCGACCAGGCCGGCACCACCGCGTTGCGCCACCCCCTGCAGGAGATGGGCTTCAACCTCAAATACCTGGTCAATTTCAAGGGCTCCCGGTCGCGCGACGACGAAGCGGCCGCGTTCATCCACGTCGCCGCGGCGTCACGCTGGCTGCGCCAGGCCGTCATCGGCATGTGCGGCTACCGCGACATGCGGTTGTACGGAACCATGTACGACGGCACCGCCTTGAAGGCCGCCATCGGCCCGGAAATCGAACACCTCGACCTGCTTGAAATCCAAAGTATCGCCCAGACCATCCCGGCGGCGGAAATCGCGGCGGCGGCCAGCGACTTGCAGAAACGCTGGCACTTCACCCGGCCGCCACAACCGGGCACCGTGGAGAATTCCGTCCGCCTGGCCCTGGCCTTCCAACGCAAAATCACGGAGCGCGGCTACCAGGCCTTCTCCTTCTGCGACGTCGACGGCGTCAAAAAGCTGCTGCAATTCGCGCCGGCCGGCGCCCTGACCTATCTGCATGACCTGGTCGACATCCCGACCGTGCCGGAAAACGACGCGTATGGCGCCGTGACCCAGCTGATCCTGCGGGCCTTGACCGGAACCACGCCGGCCTACTTGGAATTCTATGAATTCACCGAAAAATCGGCGCTCATGGGCGTGCCGGACTACGTCCCGGCCGCCATCGTCTCCGGCCAGGTGACGGTGATGCCGAACGCCTTCGGGTCATTCGGCGAAGGACTGCTGAACGTGTCAAAACTGCAGACCGGCCCGGTGACCATTTCCCGCCTGGCCCGCTCCGGAAACCGCTTCGTCATGCACTGCGTCAAAGGCGAGGCGACCACGCCCGAGACCTGGGAAGAAGCCGGATGGGCGCCGCCGGCGCCCCAGCTGCCCAGCCTGGAAGTGACCCTCGACGGCCACGCCGACGAGTTCCTCTCCAAAGTCCTGGGACAGCACTACATCCTGACCTACGGCGACCAGCGGCACCTGCTCGTAGAGTACTGCCGCCTCAATGGCATCGACCGGCTCTGAACCGGTCAGCCACGCCCATCGACTGCCGCGCCCACGGCGGCCGCCGATGGGACAATGCCTTCCCGGCGCCCGGCCCAGAACAGCCCGAGCTCAAACAGCAGCCAGGTTGGAATCGCCAGCAGAAGCTGACTGATGACATCCGGCGGCGTCAAAATCGCCGCCGCAATCAGAATGACGGTCATGACAATCGGCCGGCGGCGACGCAAATCGGCAGCACTGACCAAGCCCAGCCGAACGGCCGGCACCACCAGCACCGGCGTCTGGAACATCAGCCCAAAGGCCAGCGACAGCCACCCCGACAGACCGAGAAACTGGGCCAGGCCCAGCATGGGCCGCAGCTGATCATCGGCAAATTGACTGGAAAACTGCATCAGCAACGGCAACACCAGACGATTGCGCGGAACCTACAGGGCCGGCGATAAATACCAACCTAGCGTTTGTGGTGGATGCGCTGTCTATTGTCGGTAATCCAGACCCACTTGTAGAACCTCCACCTTCAATCGTAGTAGTTG
>JAKLHU010000330.1 GCA_022709995.1 Verrucomicrobiota bacterium
GAAGCCCTGGCCGGTTATGTTGGAGATCGGCAGGATCGGGGCATCCTGGAGGAAGGTCCCGTTGACAAACTGCCGGATCTCCTGCGTGGCCGCCTGCGTCCGCTCGGGCGGGACCGCGTCCACCTTCGTCAGCGCGACGATCCCGTGCCGGACACCCAACAGAGTCAGAATATCGAAGTGTTCGCGGGTCTGCGGCATGACGCCGTCGTCGGCGGCCACGACCAGGACGGCGATGTCGGTGGCATTGGCGCCGCGGGCCCGCATGGCGGTAAAGGCCTCATGGCCGGGGGTGTCCAGGAAGGTGATGGTTTTGTCGCCGACAATGGCCACGCTGGCGCCGATGTGCTGGGTGATGCCGCCAGCTTCGGCGGAAGTCACATGCGTATGGCGGATGTAGTCCTGCAGGGAGGTTTTGCCGTGGTCGACATGGCCCATGAACACCACGACCGGCGGCCGCGGCGACAGGTCGCGCGCATGTTCCGCCCGGGGCGCCCCGTCGGCTTTGCCCTTGCCGGTCCGTTCCGCCGGCTTTTCGCGGCTTTCGCGCACGAACTTGACGTTGTGCCGGTCGCAGATTTTCTCCACCAGGTCGATGTCGAGGACCTGGTTGATGGCGCCGAAAATATTCATGGTCATCATCAGGCCGATCAGCTCATGCGGTTTTTTGCGCAGGCCATCGGCCAGGTCGCGGACCGTGATCGGGGTCTTCAGGTGCAGTTCGGTCACCGGCGCGTCGGCGGGCTTTTCGACCGCCGGGCTGATTTCGGGTTTGCCTTCCTTGGCCGTCGCCGGTTTGCTTTCCGGTTGGGCCGGCGCCTGCTTGGCGGCCGCGACTTTCGGCGCCCTGCCGTCTTTGGCGTCCTTGGCGTCTTTAGCGTCCTTGACGTCCGTCGCCACTTTCGCCACCTTGGCGTCCTTGGCGTCCGTCGCCACTTTCGCCACCTTGGCGTCCTTGGCGTCCGCCGCCACTTTTGCCACCTTGGCGTCCTTGGCGTCCGCCGCCACTTTTGCCACCTTGGTGTCCTTGGCGTCCGCCGCCACTTTTGCCTCCTTGGCGTCCGTCGCCATCTTGGCGTCCGCCGCCGCCTTTGCCATTTTGGCGTCCTTGGCGCTGCTTTGGGTGGCGGTGGCGGTTTTGCCGGCGGTTTTTTTCTTTTTTGCTTCTTCGTCGCGCTGGCGTTCGGCGACGACCATGTCGCGGATCAGGTCGCCCACCTCGGTTTCCAAGGAGCTGGCATGATTGGTTACGGTATAGCCTTCCCGTTCCAGAACAGCCATCAGCTCCTTGTTGGACAGACCGAGTTCCCTGGCCAGTTCATATACTCTAATGCGGTCACTCATGGATGTCAGTCCTCCGTATTTAACGCTTTCGGCGCGCAGCTTCAAGCTTGCGATGTCGAGAAAAACCTGGTCTGCAGGCGGAATATGTCAAGATCAGCTCAAACCATGGTCAGGGCTGTCTGGCAGTTGGGTGGATGGCAGTCGACGGATGGTCATGGCCGAACGGGTGATGGCGATTGAACGGGTGGTTGCTGAATGGTGATCTTGGGATTGGGCGCCGCCTGGTCAGCTCAAGGCAGCGCGGGCGGCGGCGATGATGGCCGTCGCCCGTTCGGCGTCCAGGCCGGGCAGGGCGGCGATGCTGGCCGCTTCCGCCGCGATGATGCCCTCCAGGCTGTTGATGCCGGACTGGACCAGAATCTTGGCCGCCTCCGGGCCGATCTCTTCGATCTTGGCCATGGCCTCAATAGCCCGACGGACGCGTTCCTCGAAATTTTCCTGCTTATCGTCGGCCGGCGGGGCCGCGTGTTGGATGTCGATTCGCCAGCCGGTCAATTTGGATGCCAGCCTGGCGTTCTGGCCTTTTTTGCCGATGGACAGCGACAGCTGGTCTTCGGGGACCTCGACGCGTACGGAATGGCGCTCTGCGTTGATGTCGATTTTGCCGAGGCGGGCCGGTTTGAGGGCATTGGCCACAAACGTCGCCACATCGGGATCCCACAGGATGATGTCGACTTTTTCGCCGCCGAGTTCGCGCACGACGGTGCGGACCCGGATGCCGCGCTGGCCGACGCAGGCTCCGACCGGGTCGACCCGCTGCTCCGTGGAGGCCACCGCGATTTTGCTGCGGAAGCCCGGCTCTCTGGCGACGGCCTTGATTTCCACCAGTTTTTCCGCGATTTCCGACACTTCGCGTTCGAAGAGGCGGGTGACGAGGTCAGGGTGTGAGCGTGACACATACAGGCTGGGGCCGGGCTTGTCGGCGTTGATTTCCGTCAGCAGGGCGGTGATCATGTCGCCTTCTTCGTATTCTTCGCCGGGGATGCGGTCTTCGCGGCGGATGGCGCCTTCGGCCATGCTGCCGGAGCCGTCCGGGGCGCTGAAGCCGACCAGGACTTCGCCGTGGTCGACGCGTTTGACGACGCCGGTGACGAGTTGGTGGAGCTGTTCCTGGAACATCTCGCAGATGTTGTGTTTTTCGACTTGGCGGAGGCGCTGCATGATGACTTGTTTGGCGGTCTGGGCCGCGATGCGTCCGAAGTCTTTGGGGGTCACTTCCCACGTGATTTCATCGCCGCACTGGGCTTCGCAGTATCTTTCTTCCACGGGGCATCGTTTATCGTCATCGCAGGCATGCTCGGTGGCGGCGGCTTTCAGAGCCGGCGCCGCCGCTTTCCCGGTTTTGGCGTCCCTGGCGGCCGGGGCTTTGGGGCAGACGCGGCCGCAGGTGCAGACGGAGCGCGGATTGTCCTTGTGTTTCGGGCAGCCATTGCGGACGTCTTCCAGGGAGATTTCCTCTTCGGGATTTTCGACCACGTTGACGACGAAGAGTTTGGCCCAGCATTTGATGGCGCCGGTCTTGCGGTCGATATGGACGGTCACGTCTCGGGTTTTGCTCATGGCCTTGCGGGCGGCGGAGAGGAGCGACTCTTCGACCAGGGAAAGCAGGGTCTCGCGGTCAATGCCACGTTCACGGCACAGATATTCCAGGCTGCTGATCAGGTCGCTATTGTCGTTCTTCATAATGATATTACCTCGCTCCGGAAAATCGGCCTTTGAATTCTTAAGCTATGACTGACCTGTTCCTCTGGACACAAAAAACTTCCCTCGCATTGTGTTACCAGCGGGGGAAGTGTCTCGTGAAAAAAAACTGACTCGACTCTCCCTGGGGGTGCTTCTCCCTACCGCGGGGCGGTTTGGCCTACACCGTGCGCTTTGTCGGTTGCGTCTAATCAATATAAGACTGATGACAGCTAAAACAAGTCAAAGTGCGCAAAAATGTCGCGAATCAGGCAATCCTGGTTTTGCTGGCGCTGTCGTGCAGTCGCCGGCCGCCGAGCGGGCGCCGGATAGTTTTCCGCCTGGATGGATGGCTTTCCGTAGTAATCGGTCTGCCATTGATCACTGAGCACTTGAGGAGTCAACGCTTGGGCGCCTCCGGGCCTGAGGCGCCACCTTGGCGCGCCAGGCCACTACCGCCGCCAGATGCAATGGCTCCTAATATTACATGGCCGGATAACCGGGGAATGGGGAGCAGGCTAAAGCCTGAACACCATACGCCGCCGCCCACCCAAGGAGCC
>JAKLHU010000331.1 GCA_022709995.1 Verrucomicrobiota bacterium
CCTGGCGGAAAAGGCCTGGAACACCAGGCTGCCCCAGCGGCAATGGAGCCAGCTCTGCCAGGAATGCCGCCGCGTCAAGGAGACCCTGCTCGGCCCGAATCCAGCCGCCTCCGGCACGGTCCAAGTAACCGGCGCCGGCAGCTCCCTGCTGGCCGGCCACCGCACCCACACCTTCACCCGCGAACAACTCCTGACAACGCTCACGGAGGGCTTCTTCCCGGCGCTGGCCCCGGACGCCCCGGCGCCGGACCGCCGCCGCGGCATCCAGGACATGGGCCTGCCATACGCCCCCGACCCGGCCATCTCCAAACACCTCCTGGACTTTCTCCGCCACGCCGGCCCCCACCCCGGCCAGCCGGCCACGCCTTCCCACCTGCTTTGCAATGGCGGCGCCATGCTCCCGGAAGCTTTCCGAGAGCATGTCCGATGCCAGCTCGGAGCCTGGCAGCAACGAGATCCCCTGCCGGAACTGCACGCTGACGACCTCAGTCTGGCCGTCTCCGTCGGCGCTGCCTACTATGGCCTGGCCCGCGCCGGCCGCGGCGTCCGCGTCAAAGGCGGCATCGCCCGGGCCTTCTTCCTGAAAGTCGAACAAGAGGACCAGCCGTCCCTGCTCTGCGTCATGCCCCGCGACACCGACGAAGGCATTGTCCAGCACCTCGACGGCAAATCCTTCCAACTCCGCGCCAACCAGGCCGTCGCCTTCCCGCTCTACGCCAGCGCCACCCGGCTGGGAGACCAACTCGGCGACGTCATCCCCGCCCACACCGACGGCATCACGCAGCTGCCTTCCCTGCACACCGTCGTCAAATATGGCCGCAAAACCGACCAGACGACCTTGACGGCGACCGTCTCCGCGCAGCTGAACGAGACCGGCACCCTCGACATCTGGTGCGAAATCCCCTCGACCGGCCATCGCTTCCCCTTGACCTTCGATCTCCGTCAACGCCGCGAGGAAGAAAACCACCCCGATGCCGACTCCCGCCCCTTGGGCGGGTCGGATTCGATCACCATCGAGGATGACCGCATCGCCGCCGCTGCCGACATCATGACGGCCATCCTGTCCGGCGCCGACCAGGCCCCGCTTCCAAGCCTCGGCAAAAAGCTCGAGGACGCCCTTGATCTGCCGCGGCCGGACTGGAATGCCGCCCTGCTCCGCCGTTTTGCCGATCTCCTGCTGCGGCACCGCGACTGGCGGTCGGTCTCGCCGGCGCATGAAGCCCGCTGGCTCAACCTGGCCGGCTTCTGCCTGCGGCCGGGCTGCGGCACGCCCGGCGACGAACTCCGCATCCGCGACGCCTGGAAATTATGGCACGCCGGCCCGCTGGCCGCCAAGAATCCCCAGGTGCAGGCCGAATGGTGGACCTTCTGGCGACGACTGGCCGCCGGCCTGCGGCCCGGACAGCAAGACCAGGCCGCCGCCCTCCTCGCCCGCGCCATCCTCACCGCCGAGGGCGCCAATGCCACCCGCGCCGGCCATCACCCCGGCCTTGAACAATGGCGCCTGGCCGCCGCCCTGGAAAAAATCCCGCTGGCGCTGAAGCTGCGCCTGTTGACGGCCTTGCTGCGCAATAGCGGCAAACTCGAGGAGGCTTATTTCTGGGTCATCGCCCGCCTCGCCGCCCGCCAGCTTTTTCAAGGCGCGCTGGACGCCGTCATTCCGGCCGCCCAATGGTCGCCCTTGTTGGCGGACCTGCTCCAAAAAGCCGTCCAGGCCAAAAGCCCTCGTCTGGCCCTGTTTGCAGTTGCCAACACCACCCGTCTGACCGGCATCCGCACCCTTGATTTGCCGGAACAAAACCGCCTTGCGGCCCAGGCCTTTCTGCAGAAACACCACGCCCCGGCGGAATGGATCGCCATGGTCACCGACATCCGGCCCGCCTCGGAAGATTTCCAGAATCAGATTGCCGGAGACGACCTCCCGCTCGGCCTCCTGCTACAGCCGGAATAATCCGGCGACGACGATGCCCGCAACCGAGGAAGGAAAAAAGCCGGCGCCCACCCGCCTCTCAAGGAAGCGGCACCGGCGCCGGAAACGCACGATGAGCGAAGCGATGGCAACGAGCCGGCCGGCGCCAAGCCTGGCCGCCACCACACGTCCTCACGGAAATCGGTCAGCCATTGAGAATTGAGCGATAGAGGAGTCTACGCCTG
Organism: Verrucomicrobiota bacterium; assembly: GCA_022709995.1. Taxonomy (GTDB): domain Bacteria; phylum Verrucomicrobiota; class Lentisphaeria; order Oligosphaerales; family Oligosphaeraceae; genus JAAZKI01. Next base: position 2,155 of record JAKLHU010000331.1, read on the forward strand.
GGCGCCTCAGGGCCTGAGGCGCCACCTTGGCGCGCCAGGTCATTAGGACCGCCAGTTTCAATGGGTGACCGGTTACTCCTCGCGGCGCCTGGACCGACGCCGACGCCGGGCCGGTGAAGCTTACGGCTTGTCCTTGCCCTCCGCGAGACTGTAGGCGTCAATGATTTCCGGATACTGCTGTCCGAGCAAGACCAACATGCTGACCAACTGTTCCCGCGACTGCTTGTTGAGGAATGCCTTCCAGTTGAAGGTGGACTTCCTCGGTCGGGCGCGCTCGGACGGCGAAGTCACGGCATGGACCAATTCATCCTGCTCAAGGAGTTCGGCGTCCTCCGAAGACCCCTGCGTGCCCTCCTCGTCCCCGTCGTCGTCGTCAGCGTCATCGTCTTCCCATTCATAGGCATTGCTGCCTTTCCGGGAATCCAGGAAGGCGATGCCGGTGGCGACCTGGTGTTCGCAAAAATCGCCCAGCTCTCCGGCCGCGCAGGTGCAGCTCCCGCCCAGGGCGTCATCCTCCTCCGCAAACAACTCGACCAAGTATTTTTCTTCGCCCGCCACGGTCGCGGTAATGCCGTCGCGGTCGATAGACAGGTCTTTCACCTTGCCGCCGGCAAAGAGCGCTTCGCCTCGGGCAAACACCTTGTCGTCCTCAGTCAGCTCGCGCAATACAGCCAGCGTTATGTTTTTTTTGAAATTAGTCATGGCGGTATCCTCGGTTGCATGTGACGTTGCCGGCAACGAAGCCATGGGGAGTGTGACCACTATTACTGTAACGCCGCCACCGCAATCCGCAAGTCAGCACCGCAGCGGCGGCAGCACCAGCAGGGCCCCTGCCACCGCCGCACCGGACGAGGCCGGAGAAAAAAACGAAACGCCTATTTCAAATATATTTTTGAAAAGACCGTTTATCAGTCATTGTCGCAAGTCCCATCCGGCCGGCGTGACCGCCGCCGGCCGGCGCCTCCATCACCTGCAAACGGCATGTCATGATGAAAGATGAAAAAATCGAGATCAGGGACCGCCTGCTGGCGGCCGGGCTGAAGGTTTTCGCCGAGAAGGGTTTCAGCGGCGCGACGGTGCGAGAGATCTGCGACGAGGCCAAAAGCAACATCGCGGCGATCAACTATTACTTTGGCGACAAGGTCGGCTTTTACCAGGCGGTTCGCGAGTATGCCCGCCAAGCCCACGTCCAGGCGATGCGTCGGTGCTGGGCGGTTGCGGAGACCGACCCCTGGCAGGCGGTGCGCGCCCACATCGAGATTCTGCTGGAGCAGACGTATGACAGCACGATGTCGCGGATCAACTGGTTCCGGATGCGCGAATTGATTGACTCGTCCCGGCCGGAGGACGCCTTCCCGCCTTTCAAGGACCAGGAGGACAACCGGCGCCAGTACGAGGAGC
>JAKLHU010000332.1 GCA_022709995.1 Verrucomicrobiota bacterium
TAAACAATATCCGCATAAGTCACCTCTTCTCCCTCTCGCCCGTCGTGCGCGGTTTTTGCGGTGAGTTAAAAATATAATGTCGCCTGGCCGGATTTGCAATCCCGGCAGCAGCGGTTTCCTGGTCAAAACGTTAGCGGTCAGCCATTGATAACTGAACGATAGAGGAGTCAACGCTGGGGCGCCTCCGGGCCGGAGGCGCCACCTTGGCACTCCAGACCACTACGGCCGCCAGATGCAATGGCTGGCCGATGGCGTCAAAACCAGCGAATCCACCGCGTCGAAAGCATGCGTGCGCAGGGTGCCGGCATCGTCCTCCGGCACGGATCCGCCCGGGCTTGGCCTCGAATTCGAACCGGGTCCGGCGCGGCCGCCTTTAGCCGCCGAAAAAAATCGATTGTCGTTGCTCCCGGCCGGGATTGCGGGGTATATTATCCTCTATGTCGATGCGGTTTCCGGGGCTTTTTTCTGCTCTGGGACCGCTATGTTTCCGCATCACCCTTTGAGCCATCAGGATAGTGATCATGACACCCAAGAAAGCCCTCACCATCGCCGGCTCCGACTGCAGCGGCGGCGCCGGCATCCAGGCCGATCTCAAGACTTTCCAGGAACGCGACGTCTACGGCATGAGCGTGCTGACGGTCCTGGTCGCCATGAAGCCCGACACCTGGGCCCATGTCGTCGTCCCGGTCAGCCCGGACATGATCGCCGAGCAGTTCGCCACCATCATCCCCGGCATCGGCGCTGACGCCGCCAAGACGGGCATGCTTCCCACCGTCGAAATCATCTCCCTGGTCGGCCGCCTGCTGGCCGCCGCCAACATCCCCCGCCTGGTCATCGACCCGGTCATGGTCTGCAAGGGGACCTCGCAGCCGCTCTTCCCGGAGAACACCGCGGCCATGATCAAGCACCTCCTGCCGCTGGCCATGGTCGTCACCCCGAACACCTTCGAGGCCGCCCAGCTGGCCGCCATGCCGGAACTGAAAACAAGAAACGACCTCCAGGAAGCCGCCCGCCGCATCCACGGCCACGGCGCCGCCAACGTCGTCATCAAGGCCGCCCGCCTCTTTCCGGACCAGGCGCCCAACCTGCTTTTCGACGGCAAGTCCTTCACCTGGTTCGACCACCCCCGCCTGGCGACGACGTGGACGCACGGCGCCGGCTGCACGTTCTCCGCCTGCGTCACGGCGGAACTGGCCAAGCATGACGACGTCCCCGCCGCCGTCCAGACCGCCGGCGACTTCGTCCACGCCGCCCTGGTCGAGTCGTTCCCTCTGAACCGCCACGTCGGACCTGTCTACCACAAGGCCATGGCCAAACTGCCCTGACGCCGCCCGCCATGAACACCGAGCCGGACCAAGACCAAGACCAGGACCAGAAACCTGCCGATGAGCTGCCCGCCGGCGGAGACGACCCGTTCTTCACCCCGGCCGATGGCGAGCACGTGCGCCGGGAAAAGGCCAAGGCCCGCGACCTGCGCTCCTCGCAATGGTGGAAGAATGAACTGGCCAAGGGCCTCTGCCACTATTGCCGGCGCCGTTTCCACCCCCGCGACCTGACCATGGACCACATCGTTCCCATCATCCGCGGCGGCCTGACCAGAAAAGGCAACGTCGTGCCCGCCTGCAAGACCTGCAACAACCAGAAAAAATACCTCCTGCCGGTCGAATGGCAGGAATACCTCGACCGCCTGAAACAGTAGACCGACTTGCCGCCGGCCGGCGGCATCGGCGGCGACAAGCCAGGCTCCACCCGCCCCGGCCGGCCCGCTTCTCCAACCCGGGATGGCGCCCCCCATGACCTGGCCGGCACGATCCCGCCAACCGCGACTTTCCCCTTCCCCTTCCCATTGGAATCCACCACCACCACCACCCAAGGACCAGCATGAAACCGTTGAAAATCGCCATCGTGGGTCTTGACACCAGCCACAGCATCGCCCTCCCCAAGCTGATGAACGACCCGGAGTGCCCGGCCGACATGCACATCGACGGCTTGAAAGCCGTCACCTGCCTTCGCTTTGAAACGCCCTTCCAAAACAAGGAAGGCCTCGACAAACGCCAGGAGCAACTGGAAGGCTGGGGCGTCAAGGTGACGGAAAACTTCGAGGTCGCCGTGGCCGACTGCGATGCCATCATGCTTGAAATCAACGATCCGGCCTACCACCTCGACTATTTCTCCCGCGTCGCCGCCATGGGCAAGCCCGTGTTTCTGGACAAGCCCCTGGCCGGCAATCTGGCCGACGGCCGCGCCATCCTGGCCTTGGCCCGCCGGCACCAAACCCGCGTCTGGTCCGGTTCCAGCCTGCCGTTCTCCCCGCCGCTGGTCGATGCCGTCGCCAAGATGGAAGGCGAGATTCTGCTCGGGCATTGCTTCGGCGCCCTCGGCAACGCCCCGGCCGGCGACTCGCTCATCTGGTACGGCGTGCACAGCTTTGAAATGATGCAGCGCCTGATGGGCACCGGCGCCGAACAGGTCCGGGCCAGCGACAACGGCGTCAGCGTCGTCAGCGTCGTCAATTATCCCAACAACCGCCGCGGCGTCATTGAATCCACCCGCAGCGCCTGGCGCTATGGCGGACGCGTCCAGACCGCCAAGCAACTGGCCTTCTTTGAAGTCGATTCCAGCAAGCTGTACTACAACCTCCTCCTGGCGGTCAAAGCCTTCTTTCTGGGCGGCCCGGCGCCGGTCAGCCTGGAGCAGACGTTTGAAGGCCTGGCCATGATGGTCGCCGCCCGCCAGTCCATTGAGACCGGCAACCCGGTCGCCGTGGAAAAACCATGACCTTCGCCCGGAACCATGTGCAGAAGGCGTTCCTGGACCTGATCGTCAAGACCTCGACCGACCTGCCCGAGGATGTCGAACAGGCACTCCAGGGCGCATTGGCCAAAGCAGACCAGGGCTCCTCGGAAGCCGGGGCGCTGGCGACCATGCTGGCCAACATCGCCCTCGCCCGCTCCAAACGACTGCCGCTTTGCCAGGACACCGGGACGATCCTGTTCGAAATCACATCGCCGCCGGAAGTCCCGCGTTCCGGGCTCCAAGCCGCCGCCGAGGCCGCCGTGGCGGAGGCCACCGGCCTGGGCGTGCTCCGCCAAAACTGCGTCAACGCTCTCACCGGCAAAAACACGGGTGACAACCTCGGCTATGGCAGCCCGGTTTTCCATTGGCATGACGGCGACCCGGGAGTCATCCAGGCCGCCCTGATTCTCAAAGGCGGCGGCTGCGAAAACGTCGGCATCCAATACAGCCTCCCCGACTCCGGCCTGGGCGCCGGCCGCGACTTGGACGGCGTCCGCAAATGCGTTCTGGACGCCGTCTGGCGGGCCCAGGGCCAGGGCTGCGCGCCGTGCATTCTCGGGGTGGCCATTGGCGGCGACCGGGCGACGGGCTACGAGGAAAGCAAACGGCAGCTGTTCCGCCGCCTGGGCCAGCGCAGCCCCCATCCGGAGCTGGCCCGGCTGGAGGAACAACTCGTCGCAGAAGCCAACCAGCTCGGCGTCGGCCCGATGGGATTTGGCGGCAGAGCGACGGTGCTC
>JAKLHU010000333.1 GCA_022709995.1 Verrucomicrobiota bacterium
CCATCGGCGCGTTCACGCGGGCCGTGGCTTGCGAAGGCATCATCAATTGCCGGCCGGGCTGCAACTTCTCCCTGTATGAACACCCGTTGTTCTACAGTCTTGACGTCTATGGCGAAGGCCGGCCGACCAGCCGCGTCCCGGAGCAGACCGGCTTCCCGGTCTGCGATACCATCCGCAGCTGGATTTTCACGGTGCCATGGTTCAAGCACTTCGAGCCGGCGACCATCGACCGCTACCTGGCCGTGTACCGCAAGGTGGCCGAAAACTACCGCGAACTGCTGCCGCTGGACGAATTCCAGAACGAGGACTACTCCCTCCGCGCTCTGACCCCCAGCCTGAGCAAGAAGTTTGAAAGGAAAAAACCGTGAAGATCCTTCTGCATGTGAACTATTGCGAAGGCCGGGGGCGGCTGCCGGAGCTGCTGGCCATGGCCGTCAGGCTCGGCTACGACGGCGTCGAACTGCGCTGGAAATACGCTTTCGACGACCTCACCCAGGAAGAATACCAGCAGCGCGTGGCCGACTTCAAATCACGCCACCCGGCCATGGAAATCGTCTTCGGCGGCGGCATTAAATTCTGCCGCGGCGAAGCCGACGAGGTGAGGCGGGACACGGACCGCTACCTGGACTTCCTGCCCTGGGCCCGCGCGCAGTGCGGCACGACCATCATGAACGGCACGACCGGCCCGATGGTCGCTCTGGGCTGCACTTGGCGCGATTACGACCGCAACGGCAGCGCCATGGCCACCGAAAAAGACTACCAGGACGCCGCCGCCGGCCTGCGCGTGATCGGTCGCCGCGCCGGCGAACTGGGCATGAAAATCGGCTTGGAGACGCATTGCTGCTACTTGCATGACACGGCCGCCAGCAGCCGCAAGTTGATGGATTTGACCGACTGCCCGCACGTGGGCCTGAACTACGACCAGGGCAATATCTTCGCCCATCCCCACGGCGAAAGCATTGACGAGGTCTTCCGGCTGATCGGCGGCAAGATGGTCTACGCCCACTTGAAAAACGCCCACAAGGTCAAAGGCGAATATCTGGCGGCGCCGCTGCGCTATGGCGCCATCAACACCCGGTATATCCTTCAGAAGCTAAATCTGCCGATGCTGGCGACCGAATACCCCTGCACCGGGGACGGCTTCTATGCCGCCAAGGACGATCTCGACTATATGCGTTTCACCCTGCAGAACCTGTCCTTGACTTGAAGGCGAGCGCCGCCCGCCGGCCGCCCATCCGACGCCGAGCGGGCGATGCCGGCGGCCTCGCCCGTATCCCGCCGACACGCTGACATTGTCTCCCCGTACGGTAATAGGAATAGGAACGACGTTTCATTGCAACAAGGAAAGGACTTCCCATGCAGAAACCAGTGCGCATGTTCTCCGTGTTGGCCGCCGTCGGGCTGGCCGCGACTGCTTTTCTAACCAGTCTGGCGACGAGTTGCCGGCATTTGACCAGCGTGGAGCCGGCCGAATGCCAGATCGTCGTGCCGACCGACGCCGTGCCCGCGGAAAACCACGCGGCCAAGGAGCTGCAGGCCGGCCTGCGCCAAATCTTCGGCGTCGACATTCCGATCGTGCCCGAAAAAACCGCGGCGTACGCGTTTTACATCGGTCAGTCGCCCGTGACTGCGGCGCTGCTTGGCGTCGACTGGCGGGACATGAAGCGCGACGAGATGATTGTGGCCAAGTACAAAAGCAGCTATATCCTGGCCGGGGCGCGGCCACGCGGGGCTCTCTATGCCGTCTATGAGCTGCTGGAGCAAGGCTACGGCGTCCGCTATTGGACCCATGCCGTGACCGACTGGCCGAAAGAGGCGAAATTCTACCTGCCGTCGTACACGAAGCGCTTGGCGCCGCCCTTCTTCAGCCGCCACGCCTATTACGACCTGATCAACAAGCATCCGGAATTTGCGGTCAAGATGCGCACCAACTGCACGAACCTCCCGCCGGAGCTCGGCGGCCGCGAAGAGCTGATCGGCTTCGTCCATACCTTCGACCGCTGGCTGCCGGCGGCCAAGTACTTTGAAAAGCATCCCGAGTGGTACAGCCTGCGCGACGGCGCCCGCGTCGGTGGCCAGCGGGACGGCCAGCTCTGCCTGACCAATCCCGAGATGCGCGGCGAATTCGTCAAGGTCGTGTTGGAGAAACTCCAGACCCATGGCGACGGCGCCATGATCGACGTATCGCAGAACGACAACGGGAGATACTGCGAGTGCGAGCAATGCCAGGCGTTCGTCGAGAAGCATGGCAACCAGACCGATTTGCTGCTGGACTTCGTCAACGACGTCGCGGCGGCGGTGGAGCGGTTCAACCGGACCATGTATGTCGAAACTCTGGCCTACCAGTACACGCGCCAGGTGCCCGGCACGGTGAAGCCGCGCCAGAATGTGATCATCCGTCTCTGCACCATCGAATGCATGTTCGGACACCCTCTCGACTCCGACTTCAACGCCGACTTCCGGACCGACATCGCCAACTGGAAGCAAGTCGCCCCGCAGCTGTTCATCTGGAATTACGTGACCGACTTTGCCAAGTTCTACCAGCCGATGCCGAACTGGCGCCACCTGGGCAGCGACCTGCAGATGTTCGTCGACCATAACGCCATCGCCATTTTTGAGCAGGGCTGCCAAGGGCCGGGCTCGACCGGCGATCTGACCGACATGCGCGTCTGGGTGACCAGCAAGCTGCTCTGGGACCCGAAGCAGGATGTCAATCGCCTGATCCGCGAGTTCGCCCACGGATACTATGGCCCGGCCGGGAAGGAATTCATCCGCTATGTCGACATCGTCTGCGACGCCATCGAGCGCAATCCCGACTTCAAGACCGGCTGCTTCGCCAAGGATTGCCTGTGGCTGGACGACGCGGCCTTCATCAAGGCCTGGCAATGCCTGGAGCGCGCCAAGAAGCTGGTCGCCCACGACCCGGTGCTGCTGAAGCGCGTCGAGATCGCGGCCGTGTCCATCGGCCTGACCATGTTCGACCGGCCCGACCTGCTGGTGAAATCCGGCGCCTATGCGTCGGTCAGCGATGCTTTCGCCGACCTTGAACGGCTTTTTGCTTTGGCGAAGGAGGGCGGCGCCTGGCGCTACACCGAAAGTGACGAGGGCGGCAGCTTCCAGGCCGTCCGTCGCAACTTCGGCCTCTCCCTGGCCAAAAAGCATGTTCTGGACGGCGAGGACATCGACAAAGTGATGGCCAGGATGGAAAAGGACTTCGGGCTCACGGGCGAAGAGCTGCGGAACGTGCGCTGGTCCTTCGAGTATTTCAAGGACCGGGACGCTTTCCCCTTCAAGCGCGACGTGCAACGCCTCGAAGGCGCGCCGATGCAGGCGATTGACCTGCCGGCCGAGGGCTGGCGCTTCACCACCGACCCGGAACGCATCGGCCACGAGCGCAAGTATTTCGACAACGCCTTTGACGATGCCAAGTGGGCGCTCCAGAAGGCCGCCGCCTGGGAGGGGCAGGGCTTCAAGAACTATGACGGCATCGGCTGGTACCGCATCCGTTTCCAGATGCCGGCGAA
>JAKLHU010000334.1 GCA_022709995.1 Verrucomicrobiota bacterium
TGAACAGGCGCCTTTTGTCATAGCGGGCCAAAATGGAGCCATCGGCGTCGACGGCATAGGAGCGGTTGACGATGCCGTTTTCAACCGTCACCGGCACGCCCCCGAAAATAGCCGCCAAGCCTTCTTCCCGGCACAGCCCGCCCAGCGTCTCCGCCCACTGCGAGTCCGGCCGGGCAGCCGCCCGCGTTGTCGTCATGCCGGCCAGGCAAAACACGTATTCGGGGAAAACCGCCAGGTCGGCGCCCTCGGAGCGCACTTGGCGGAGGCCGTCCCGAACCACGGCGAGATTGGCCGCCACATCCGGCCCCGAACACATCTGCACGATTCCCAAACGCAGGTCTTCTGACGCCTGTTCCGTCTGACTCATGGTTTTCTCACTTTCCGCCTTTCGGCCGCAGGACCGGCAGCAGCACCCCGGCGGCGTTTCGCGTCGCCGTAAAGCTGTCGGCATAGTCGATATATTCCTGGACCGACATTTTGCCGTCGCGGCGAGCCGCGACCTTCCGGCCGGTTTCGGCCTTGCCGTAAAGGAGGTCCACCACCATCAGCGCCGCCAGCTTGGCATTGCCCAGATACAGGCGGACCGGGTCGTCGACGGTGAAATCCGTGCCATGCCCGGTTCCTTTCATGCCGGGCGCCGAGCCATGGATGACCGGCATGATGCAGCCGACGTCGCCCATGTCCGTCGAACCCATGCTGAACCCGCGGCCGACAGGCTTGTCCCAGCCGGGCTCGACCAGCTTCACCGCCCCTTTGTACACCTCGAACAGCGCCTCGTCGTCGGCCAGCGGCATATAGCCGCAAACCGTCCTGATTTCAACCTCAGCCCCGACCGCCACGGCCGCACCGGCCATGACTTTGTCAAACTGCTCGGAAACGACCTTGACTTCCTCCATCTTGTCCGCCCGGATCATATATTCCATCTTGCAGGAATCAGGGATGATGTTGACGACGTCGCCGCCGCCGGTCATGATGCCATGTACCCGAATCGTCCGATTGCGGGAAAACGTCTCCCGGATCATGCCGAGGGCATTGACGGCGAGAGTGGCGGCATGGAAGGCGTTGACGCCCCCGCCCGGCCCGGCGGCGTGACAGCTCTTGCCCTGGAAGCGGACTGTCTTCATGACGAAGCCATTGTGGTCGTTGACCCCGTAGCCCTTGGTGCCGGCATGGTGCATGATCGCGATGTCGACGCCTTCGAAAGCACCGCAGCGAATCAACTCGCTTTTGCCGCCCACGGCATGAATCTTGTCTTCGGCCATCATCTGCAGGCGATGCTCGAACTCAATGCATTCCTCGGCCGGGGTGCCGATGAAGCTGACCCGTCCGGCCAGGTCCTTCATGGCGCCGGACTCGGCCAGGCCCATGGCCGCACCCAGCATCGCGGTGATGTGGGCGTGATGCCCGCAGGCATGCACCGCCCCCGTGGCCGGATCGCATTCCGGATGCGTCGGCAGCAACAAGGCATCCAACTCGCCCAGAACGGCAACCGTCGGACCGGGCCGGACGCCGTCCAAGTCCGCCCGCATCCCGGTCACCGCCAGGTTTTCCCGCACGGTCAATCCCAGCGAGCGCAACGTCGCCGTCGCCTTGGCGGCAGTCTTGTATTCGCGATAGCCGGCTTCGGGGTTCTGCCAAAAATAGTCTCCCAGGGCCAAAATGTCATTCTGGCGGGCGTCAATCGCCCGGATGACCGCCGCCTTCACCGTATCGATCTTTTTCATGCCGTCTCCCTGTTTGCTTCACCTCAATCGGCGTCAACCCGAAGCGGCGGACCAGGCCACTCCCGCCCCGCCTCCGTTTCGGCGCCAGCTGAACCACGGTCACAGCCAGTTCCGGAATTGACGCAGCCGATGGAAGGTGACTCGATTCGAATCGTGGAAATTATGCGCTCCGCGCCAGGCCATCCTGGTCACGAAAATGATGTCTTCCTCGCCGTCAAAGCGCCATTCGACGTACTGGAAGCCGGTCAGCCGGGCGGAATCCTGCGGAACGAGCCCGGACTCATCCCGCAAAACCTCCTTCACGACTTCCCAATGCCGCAAATCCGCCGATTTGGCCAGCGACAGCACATTGCGGCAGCCGCTCAGAAAAGGCGCCTTCAACAAAGGCGCGTTGACCAGGCTGAGATAGTAGCCGGTCCGACCATCCCGCCGAATCACAAACTTGGTGTTGCCGCCCGGCATCTCGAAAAAACCCTGGCGGGGGTCGAACGAAATCTCCTTGCCGTCGTCCGACACGCGGACCATGGCGCCGACATCGCAGCGCGGCGTCGTATGCACGCGCAGGACGTTCCAGATCTGCCCTTCCGGATCCAGGCAGACATTGCCTTCCAGCCAGCCGCCCGGCCCCTTGTCTTCCCACTCTTCCGGCAGCCAGTCATGCTCGAACTGGATTTTATTGCTCATGGTCCAGCTGGTGGCGTCGAGCAGGTCGGAATCCTGGTTGGCGGAAATCACAAACGTCTGGAAGCCGCCGCCCCATTGGGCGTTCCAGCATTCTTCCATCCCCCGGTAAAGGCGATTGCGGTGGAACAGGAACGGCACCGGCGAGGTGTGGTAGTTGGGATTGTCATGATAATAGCCGCCCCGGAACAGGAGGCCGTTGCGGCCAGTCGTCGGATGCGACCAGGTAAAGCCCCCGTCGACGCTGCGCCGGATGACGATGGAGCCATATTGCTGGCTGACGCCGAACAGGTAGAGGACGCCGCGGTGCACCAGCAGGTTGCACCAATAGGCGTTCATGACATGGGTCACGTTCTGCCAGCTCTGGCCATTGTCCTCCGAACGGTAGATGCTGGTGAGCGCTTCTTCCGACTCGTGATTGCGAGGACAGCCCAGACCAAAATAATCGTGCGTCGCCACCAGAGCGCCGTCCTCCAGCCGTATGACACTCGGACTGCCCAGGTAGGTCCGCGTCTGTTCCGGCTGATACTTGATCTCGCTGTAATGCATGACCCATGAACCTTCCACGTGTTGAGCTGAGCACGGAAAAACACTGCCGCTCACTGAACTTGAGGTTGGGAAGCAGCTCGCCGACAACAATCAGAAACACCCGCTCGTCGCCGTCCCGCAACCTGCCGAAGACAACAGGATGAATAGACAAATATACTGAATTTTCTCCGGAATGCCAGCCGTTATTTCAGAACCGAGAACGCCGAACGGATTTTTTGTTATGTGCACTATGTGGTGATGGAAAGCTATATTCTACAACGTGCACCGGAATCATCGCCATCCCATGAGACCCATGCTCTTGTGTTTATGGCTTGGCTGAACTTTTTGCGGCTACAACAATCCAATGGGAAACTCGTCCTATGGTCCTATTTCACCGTCCTATAGGTCCAATGTTTCCAGCCTGAGCTTGGCATAAATGAAATGCATTGGTCCTATCCCTCCTGCGGCATCCTGAAGACTGAACTGCCAGCGGCATCCTGAAGACTGAACTGCCAGCGGCAACCTGAAAATTAGAAACGTGGTGCTTTGAGATGGCAACGACACGTGCTCATCACCATCTTTTGCACA
>JAKLHU010000335.1 GCA_022709995.1 Verrucomicrobiota bacterium
GAGATTGTCTCGTTCCGCAAGAGCGACTATTACGCCGCCATGCGGCTCAATCTGCAGCTGCGGCCCGGTTTTCAGGACGGGTCCAAGGTCTATGTCCGTGCGCAATGGCAGGGCGGCGAGCAGACGCCGCAGGTCATCACGATCCGGCGGGCGCCGGCGCTGCCGGATATCGGCGCCGGCCTGCAATATTTCAAGATTGGCGTGGAGAATGACACCGAGAAACAGGCCTGGCCGGACTACCAGCGGATCGGCATCAATACGATCATGGTGAGCGACTGGGACCCGCCGCTGATCCAGTACGACTACAAGGGCAAGGACTTTTTCGCCGAAAGAATCAGCGCCATCAAGGCCGCCGGTCTGTTTCCGATTTTCGGGGCCGGAACGCCATACGGCAGCATTGACCGCGTGATGGCGAAGTTGGATCCGTACTACACCGGCGCCGGAACCTTGTATCATCCGGAAAAAACGTACCAGGAACTTGATTTGAGCCGCGCCCGGGCCAAGGACATCCACGGCCAGGAGCTGCACATGCCGTGTCCGTCGTATCATGGCCAGCTGCTGGCCAAGGCCGTCGATTCCCTGCAGAGCCTGATCGACTACGGCTTCGACCATGTCTGCTATGACGAGGAGATGTGGGGCGGCGGCAGCACTCTCTGCTTCTGTGAACATTGCAAGACCGCCTTTGCCGCCTTCCTGCGCGAAAAATACCCCCAGCTGCCCTATGTCGACCCGGCCGAAGCGACCTTGAAGCCGAATGAGCACCAGGCCGTCCATGACGCCTGGTGGGATTTCAAGACCAGCCTGATGGCGGAAATCTACCGGACTTTGCGCCAGACCTTGGCGACGTATGCTGTCCGCCCCGGCGTGCAACGGCAGCTCTGGGTCTGGGTGGACAGCTCCGTCGGGGAGGGCCGCTACGGCGCCATCACGAGCCGGCTGACCGATTATGCCAAGCTCGGCCAGCATGCCGACCTCCTCCTGCCCATGATCTACACGCCCATGGCCGGCGACGTCGCTCGCGTCACAGCCGCCGGCGGCAAAGCCCTGACTGGCGTTCCCGGAAAAATCGCGGCCGGGCTGTCGCCGAACCGGACCTATGAGTATTACCGGGTGGCCTCCAACAACCTGGCGCCGATGGACGCGATCCGGCAGCAGCTTTTAGAGACGTTCTTCAATGGCGGCCAAGCCGCCGTCATATGGGCGTATTACTCTTCGCTGCGAGGTGCTTATGACTATCACAAGATTGCCCAGGCGGTCTACATGCTGCAGCCCGTTGAGGAAATCCTGCTTCGCGGCCAGCCGGTCGATGCGGCGCTCTGCTCCAATCCGGAAGTGAAGGTGACGGCATGGAAACATGGCAACGCCTTGGCTGTCCTGGTGCGCAACTACGACGCCGGTAGCGTGAAGGCCAAAGTGACCTTTCCCGGGACATACTCGCGGGCGTTGGATACGCTCAGCCGAGTCGAAACCACCCTCGGCGATGGCCTTGACATCAGCCTGGTGGACAATCGCGTCCAGGTGTTTCTGGTGCAATGATGATGGTGACGATGCGCAGGTTCATGTCCAGGCTTCATCGTGGGCTGCGGCAGCGGCCGAAGACGGCGCTGCTGGCTTTGCTGCTGCTGGCCGCGACCGGCCTGCGCGGCGAGGATTTCCCCTATCCGGAATGGACCCGGGTGATGTCCGACCGCGGCGACGCCGCCAGCCGCTGGTTCATGGTCAGCTCGCCGAGCCGCGCTGCCGTCAAAAAATTGACGCTGGACTTTCGTGTTTCCGAGGTGGCCGAAGCCGTTCTGGAGTACCAGATTCAGACCGCGCCGTATGATCCGATCCTAAAACAGCACATCCGGACGGCCAACTACCCGTGGGCGAACTTCCTGGTGCGCGTCAACGGCCAGTTGGTTCTGGACGAGCCGGCGGCCAAGCATATCGGCATGGGAGTCCACCATCTGCGATTCCCGGCCGCTTACTTGCTGGAGGGCGAGAACACGATTGCCATGACCTGGAAGGAACTTCCGGCCGGCAATCCGGAAAAACGGCAGTATGGCTATATCTACTTTGCCCAGGACCTGCCCCGGGCGCCGGCGGAGAACGAAGAACCCAATCTGCGGATTCGGCTGCTGCTGCGGTTCCGCGACTGAAGCGCCCAACGGCCGGCGGAAGCCGCGTCAGCGGCGACGCCAGCCGGTCGCCTCAAACGGGATAGGCAGGGGGAGCACGAAGGGAGGGGAAGGGTCGGACCCTTTCCCTTCCCTTACGCAGGCACCGCATCATTCATTTTGGAGGGCATGTATCATGACCAGGCATGTTCTTGCGCTATGCTGTTTGTGCGCGTGCGGATTGCTGCCGGCCGGGGCGGGGGACGCACCCGTCGCCGGGACCATGTTCTTCCAGGGCCGGGATGGCATGGATGTCACCGCCATCCAGGATACGGCCACCCGCATGAAAGTCGACTTGTTCAAAAACACCAGCCCGGACTATCCAATCAGGTTCAAGTTGCCGCCGGACTGGGAGGCGTCGGTCAATGTCTTCCTGGTGCGCCAGGACGGTAAATCGTATTTGATTGACGCCGGCAATGCGCCGGAGAGGGGCTCGTTGGCCGCCAAGCTGGCGGCGCTCGGCGTCAAGCCGGAGCAGATCGACGCGGTGTTCATCACCCACATCCACCCGGATCATGTCGGCGGTCTTCTGGCCGGCGGCGGCGGCGCCGGCTTTCCCCGGGCCGCCTTGTACATCGCCCGGGAGGAGTACGACGCCTGGCAGAACGACGAGAGCCGCCAGGCCCTGGGGCGTTTTTTGCAGCCCTACGCCAATCGCCTGCGGCTGTTCGCGTTTGGCGACCGGCTTCCCGGCGGCTTCACGGCGCGCTTGGCGGCTGGCCATACCACTGGCCATACGCTCTATGCGCTGGACCGGCTGTGGTTCATCGGCGACCTGGTGCACGCGGCCAGATTCCAATTCCAGCATCCGGTGTTCTGCGCGCGCTATGACCGCGACCCGGCGCTGGCCGTCACGACCAGAATCGACGTCATGACGGCCGCGGCCCGGCAGAACGCCGTCGTGCTCGGCGCGCATATTCCCTTCCCGGGCCTCGGCGCCGTCGCCGGACCGGAGAATCTGGCCGGGGCCACGGGGCAGACCGAGTGGAAGCATTTTCGCTTCCTGCCGGTCCAGGACGGTAAGCTGCCTTGACGGCCGGCCCGCCTTGACAGGCCCGGACGGCCAGAACACAAGGCGGCGGCAGGCCAGTTGCTGGCGGGCGGCGGGCAGTCTGGCGCCGCGCTTTTGCCGTCGCGCCGTCCCTCCGCGTCAGCCATTGCCGTCGCCGGCCGGCGTTTCGGCCAGCGGCGCGGCGGCGACGATTTGGCTGGCGCCTTTCCGGCGCGGAAGCAGGAAGCCCTCGGCCAGGATAATGGCGGCGATGCCGACGAGGGTGGCCGGCACCAGCCAGAAAGACACCCGCAGGCCGTAGTGGTCGCCGATGACGCCCATCAGCCAGCTGAAAAAGCCGCAGCCGGGAA
>JAKLHU010000336.1 GCA_022709995.1 Verrucomicrobiota bacterium
CGCTGCTCATGGCCGACACGGCCGGGGTCAGCGAGGCGAACGCCAACCGCCAGTGGGAGGTCCACGCGGCGGGCATCAAAAGCCTGCAACACCTGGCGGAGAATCTGCTCGGCCGGCTGCTGACGCTGGCCCTGGCCGACGGCACCCCCGTCGAGGAAGGCACACGAGTCAAAAAAGACGAGCTGATCGCGCGCTTCGACGACCGCGAACTCAAGGCCCAGCTGGCCAACGCCACCGCCGCCGCCGCCGCCACCGAAGCCGGTTTGGCCGCGGTCCAGGCGGACATCGCCAGCTACCAGGCCGGCATCCTCAACGCCAAAGCCACCCTCGAACAACGCCTGGCCGCCAAGATCAGCGCGGCCGCCGCCACCGCCTCCGCGCGGGCGGCCAAAGTTGACAAGGAACGCGAGCTCGGCCGCCAGCAAAACCTCCTGGCCAACCAGGCGACCACCCAGCAGAATTACGACCAGGCCGTCACGGCGCATGACCAGGCCGTCGCCGCCCTCAACCAGGCCGAAGCCAGCGAAAACGCCGCCGCCGCCCAAATCAAATCCGCCGAGGCCGCCATCCTGCAGGCCGAAGCCGCGCTGGAACGCAGCAAAGCCAGCGTCCAGCAGGCCGAAGCCGCGCATCTGCAAGCCATGGCCAATCTGCAGCAGACCAAAGTCATCCTGTCCGAAACCGAGCTGTTTGCGCCGATGGACGGCATCGTCACCCGCAAATACACCGACCCCGGCTCCATGGTGTCGCCGACGACCACCATTGTCACCATCATGGCCATGGCGGAAGTCAAGGTCCTGCTGTCCATTCCGGTCAACCACCTGCCGCGCATCACCCCCGGCCGCACCCAGACGCGCATGCGCACGACGTCGCTGCCGGGCGAGGTCATCGACTGCAATGTGGTCAAGGTCTATCCGTCCATTGACATCACCACCCGCACCGCCCAGGTCGAGCTGCGGGTGAAGAACCGCCTCAACGACTACGGCAGCTACAAGCTCAAACCGGGCATGTACGCCACCGTCGAAGTCCTCATCGAAAGCCGCGAGGACGTCATCGCCATCGACGCCGCCCTGCCAATCCGCAACCTGGCCAGGAACATCGTCTACGTCGCCAATGGCAAGGACCAGGTCGCCGCCGTCGACGTCAAGCTCGGCATCCGCTTTGAAAACAAGGTCGAAGTCCTGGACGGCCTCCGGGAAGGCGACGAGGTCGTCGTGGTCGGCCAGCACCGCCTGACCGACGGCGCCCCCATCAAGCGCCTGCCCGGCCACAACCTCGACTTCTGACCGCCCTGCCGGCCCGCCCCCCGGCCCGCTTCTTCCCCCTCCTTTGCCATTCACTCCTTTCGCGCAGCCCCGACTCCCTATGAAACTACCAGAATTCGGCGTCAATCGTCCCGCGGCCACGGCCATGCTGTTCCTGGCCGTCCTCACCCTCGGCATCATCTGCTTCCTCAAGATCGGCGTTGACCTCACGCCCGACATCGAGCCGACCCGGGTGACGGTGGTGACGACCTGGCAGGGCGCCTCCTGCGAAGACGTCGAAACCAAAGTCACCCGGATCCTGGAGAAAAGCCTCGGCTCGGTGTCGAACCTCGATGAAATCCGTTCCGGCACCTCGGAGGGCCGTTCGACGATCGCGTGCACCTTCACCTGGGGCACCAACATCGACGAGGCCAGCAACGACATCCGCGCCCGCGTCGACCGCGCCAAACGATCCCTGCCCGATGACATCGACGACCCGCTCATCCTGAAATTCGACTCGGCCAGCATGCCGGTGATGCTGATCGGCGTCACCGCCAAGGAAAGCATCGAAAAACTGTACGACATCATCGACGACGAGGTCTTCCAGCCCCTGCAGCGCATTGAAGGGGTCGGCTCGGTGGACGCCTTCGGCGGCCTGCAGCGGCAGATCAACGTCACCCTCTCCCGGCAACGCCTGGCCGGCTATGGCTTGACGCTGTCCGACATCGAATCGGCAATTGCGGCCGAAAACAAGACGCTGCCCGCCGGCAACCTCAAGATCGGCATCATCGAATATACCATCCGCGTCTTCGGCGAATATGTCAACCCCGAGCAAATCCGGGAGATTCCGCTGCTGCAAAAAGACGGCGCCATCATCCGGCTCAAAGACGTCGCCGAAATCAGCGACTCGTTCGAGGAAGTCACCCAGTATGTCGAGACCATGGGCCGGGACGGCATGCTGATGATCGTGCAGAAACGGACCGGCGCCAACACCGTCGCCGTCTGCGACGCCGTCCGCAACGAACTGAAATATCTCGAAACCGTCGTGCCCCGGGACATCCAATTCTTCATCGTCAACGACGCCTCGACGTTCATCACGCAGTCAATCAACAACGTGCGCAACTCGGTGTACTGGGGCGGCCTCTTCGTGATGCTGGTCTGCTATCTGTTCCTGCGCAACCTTCGCACCTCGCTGGTGATCGTGCTGACCATTCCGTTTTCCCTCATCGTCGCGTTCTGCTACATGTATTTCATGGGCTGGACAATCAACATGATCAGCCTGTCGGCGCTGGCGATTGCGATCGGGATGGTCGTCGACAATGCCATTGTCGTCCTGGAGAACATCACCAGCCAGGTCAGCCGCGGCGTCAAAGTCCGCGAGGCCTCCATGTTCGCGGCCTCGGAAGTCGGCCTGTCCCTGCTGGCCTCGACCGCCACCACCATCTGCGTGTTTCTGCCGCTCATCTTCGTCCAGGGCGCTTCCGGCATCATGTTCCGACAGCTGGGTGGACTGGTCACCGCGACTCTGCTGGCCAGCCTGGTCTGCGCCCTCATGCTCACCCCCATGCTGAGCTCAAAACTGCTCAAAACCATGCCCCGGACAAAAAAGGAACAAGAAGAAGCCGCCCGCCGGCGCGGCCCCGGCCAGAAACTGTACGCCCTTTCCGAACGATGCTTTCTGGCGGTGGAGAGTTTTTACGGCCGTTTTCTCGGCGTCTGCCTGCAGCGCCGGTCGCTCGTCATCATCGCGGCCACGGCCGTGGTCGGCGTCTCCATCCTGACCATTCCCTTGGTCGGCACGGAATTCACGCCGGACCAGGACACCGGCGACATGACCATCCGCTTTCAGCTGCCGGTGTCGACGCGAGCCGAACTGACCGCCGCCATCAGCCGCAAAATCGTCGAACTGACCTATGTCAAGGAACAGGAATTACTGCAACGAAAGGGCCGGAGCGTGGCGCCGGATGACAACGGCAAGCCGCGTCAAAGCGCCATTCGCTTCAACAACTGGCGCGCCGGCCGGGCATCGTCCGGCTGGGGCAACCGCGGTTCGCACATCGGCCAGCTCAACCTCAAATTCCTGCCGATGGAGGAAAGACCGTATGGCACGGCGGAACTGGGCGACCTCATCCTGTCGGAGCTCCGGACCTGGCCGGAACTGGCCCGCGTCTACCTCGACACCTCCAACCACATGATGTCACGCATCATGGGCGGCAACAACGAAAAACCGATCGTCGTCAAAATCCTCGGCTATGATCTGGAGGTGA
>JAKLHU010000337.1 GCA_022709995.1 Verrucomicrobiota bacterium
TGGTAACCGCATCAAAATAAGGATTCAGATGCACCTTGTCAAATATCTTCTCCTATCACAAGATTTCGCACATTAACCATTTTTTTCCCCTCAATGCAGATTTCTTCACGTGTGCATTTGCTATTTTCCCGAAACGGCTAATATATTACTTAAATCATTACAACCCGCTGAAGCCTGTTTGCCCGCGGCCTGGCGGCAGCGGCCAGCAATCAGCGGCGAGTCCGACGATTCTCTTGCATTAAACGGATTTCCAAATCATATCGCGACCAAAAACACTTGCGGAAGGAATCACCTGATGTTCAGAAAGCCATGGGGTTTGACGATTAAATGCCTGCTGGCCGCCATCGTCCTGGCCGGCGCCAACCTGAGGTCCGAGTCCGAATTGCTTGACTTGAACGACATTCTGGTCCGCAGCCAGTTGTACGTCTGGAACCGCATCTCCGACAGCCTCGACCTCTTCCGCTGCGGCATTGCCGGCGGCCCCGGCATCGGGGCGGAAATCGCCGTCACCGAATACGCTCAACTCGGCGCCTACGTGACCAAGGAACACGGCGTCGACTTCCCCCATTTCATCCCGCCGCTCTGGCTGACCCACTACTATCAGCAAAAGCCCATTTTCAACCAGCATGACGGCTATTACGCCACGGCCGCGTTCGGCCCTTGGCGCAAAACCAATGCCGACCCGGACGAAAATGCCATCTTCCCGCGCCATAAATGGGATCTGCGCGGCCAAGCCGCCCTCGGCGTCGGCCACCTCTACATCAACTTCAGCGCGGCCGAACTCAACGACTTCCTGGCCGGAATCGTCTGCTGGGATCCGGCCGAAGACGACCAGACCCCCGACCCGACCGCCATCCGCCGACCCGCCGACCAGTTCGGCCGCGGCGTCTGCAACATCCTTTTTGGCGTCCTCGAAGTCCCGGCCAACGTCATCCGCGTCAATCAAGAAGAAGGCGACATGGCCGGCATCTCCAAAGGCCTCGGCCGCGGCGTCTGGCGTTTTGTCTGCCGGGAAGTCGTCGGCGTCGTCGAACTGGTCACTTTCCCCTTCGGCTGGGAGCCGATCATCCAACCGGAATACTTCTACCAGAAAAAGAAGAGCACCACCTGGCGCATCCAGCGCCCGGCTTTCCACCGCCGCTACTGATCCGTGAGCATGACTGCTCCCGGGCTTGACCCCCGAACCCCGCACACGGAATCTTTCGTTGCGGGGTTTCCCGTTTACGCCACGGCATAAAAATGCCCCCAATGCCCCCAACGCCGCCCTCCCACCGCTCAGGACGACCGAACGCCCCCCGCCCGCCCCGCCAACGCCAGCCCCGACCTCTTCCCGTCTCCAAGCCACAGGAATCATCACCCATGCCGACCGACACCAAACTTCTGGCCGCCCTCATGGCCTGCAAACCCGTCAGCTCCCAGCCGGAAAATGTCAACCGGGCCAGCGCCATCCTCACCCAGAAATTGACGGCGGCCGGATTGCACTGCACCGTGGAAACCTGTAACGGCCGCAACGTCCTGTTCGCCGCCACCACCCCGGGCAAGGAACCCGACGTGCTCCTCAACGCCCACCTCGACGTGGTGCCGGCCCCGGACGAACTATTCACCCTGAAAATCGACGGCAACGTCGCCCGCGGCCGCGGTACCTGCGACTGCCTCGGCAACGCCGTCTGCGCCGCCCAAGTCCTCGTCAATCTCAAAAACCAGGCCAGCGTCGGCGCCATCTTCACCTGCGACGAGGAAATCGGCGGCGACACCACCGCCGCCATGGTCAAGCTCGGCTACCGGGCCCGCCAGCTCGCCATCGTCATCGACGGCTCCCGCTACGCCGTCGCCGTCGCCCAAAAAGGCATCATCATCATCCGCCTGCGCGCCCGCGGCGCCGGCGGCCATGCGTCCGCTCCCTGGGCTTGCGACAACCCCATCGACAAATTGTTCAACGGCTATGCCAAACTGAAAAACACCTGGCCCGAGGTGACGGCCGCCGACCAGTGGCACGACACCATGACGCCCTGTCAGATCCAGGCCGGCTTTGCCGACAACCAAATTCCAGACCAGGCGGAAATGACCATCAACATCCGATATACCAACGCGGAGGACTACGCGACCATCACCCGCCTGGTCGAAAGCCTGACCGGCCTGGAAACGGACGTGACCAGGACCTGCGCACCACTCTATACGGACGAAAACGCCCCAGCCATCCAAGCCCTGCTCGCCGCTCTCCGACAGACCTTCCCGGCCGAGACCATCACCGTGCAGCGGATGAACGGCGCCACCGATGCCCGCCACCTGAGCGCCTTCGGCGTCCCCGTCGCCATCATCGGCACCCCCGGCGGCAACGTCCACAGCGACCAGGAATGGGCCGACCTCGACGGCATCGCCAAATATACCGACATGCTGACCGGCTTCATCCGCGACTTCACCAGCAAGCACTGACCGGAGGCACGCCCCGCCGCGAAACGCGGCTACCGGCCACCCGCCCCCGGCCGCGCTTGGAACGCCCTGGCCGCCGCCCAATCCGCCGCGCCGCCTTCCCCCCGCCGCGCCGCCTATATCCGTAGGCGGTCAGCCATGGATAACTGAGCACTTGAGGAGTCAACGCTTGGGCGCCTCTGGGCCGGAAGCGCCTCAGGGCCTGAGGCGCCTACCTGGCGCGCAAGACCACGATGGCCGCCAGATACAAGGACTGACCGATTGCCTATATCCAATATCTTTTTCATCAGCAGGCTGGAAATTCCCTGCCCCGGATGTTATCTTGATAAGGTAGTCAACAACACCCATCTTCATCCCCGTCTTTCTTTTTTCAGATAGTACCCCTCCAAACCCGCAAAAGGACGCTCCCATGAAAAAAGCTCTTGTGTTTGCCGCCTTCGTCGTTGCCTTTGCCGCCGCCACGGCTTCCGCCTTCGACACCACTCCCCTCCAGCTCGCCATCTGGCCGTCGCGCCTGCAGGTCGTGCCGGAATACATCGACGTGTCCGGACTCAAACTCAATCTCCCCTTCGGCCGCAACCAGAGCATCGTCGGTTTCGACGCCGGCATCGCCTCCTCCAGCAGCAAGACCTCGGCGTTGCAGATCAATCTGCTCAACCGCGTCCATGAAAATTACGCCGGCCTCCAGGTCGGCATCCTCAACCAGACCGGCAACTCCAGCGGCGTCCAGATCGGCGTGCTCATGAACGCCACCGACAGCATCGCCAAAGGCATCCAGATCGGCCTCATCAACACTTCCCTGGAAATGAGCGGCCTGCAAATCGGCCTCATCAACTACACGGAATTCATGACCGGCTTCCAGATCGGCGTCATCAACATCATCCGGGAATCCATCATTCCGTTCTTCCCGATCATCAACTTCTGCTTCTGAAGACGACGGCCGGAATCCAGCCGCCGCCAGGCGCCGTCCCGACCGCCAGGACCAGAGCCAAGTCATGTTTTCCCGCCGCTGGCGCCAGCACGTGACGGCGGCTCATCGCAGCCTATCCCTGCCAACCGCCTGTTTCGATCACCCC
>JAKLHU010000338.1 GCA_022709995.1 Verrucomicrobiota bacterium
CGTAGCAGACGTGCCGCCCCGCGCGCCGCGCGGACTGGGACCACCGCCGGAAGCCTTCGAAGGCGGCCGCGTCGTCGTCGCCGAGAAAGTCTTCGGCGAGCATCCAGCTGGGGATGGCGTAGTCCTGGCAGTAGGTATAGCGGGCGCGCGTGTCGCCGCCGATGCGCAGCAGGCGGCCATCGGCAAAGGTGCAGGTCTTGACCATGTTCCAGACTTCGCGCACGTGCCAGTACAATTCCGGCGGCGGGGTGAGGCCCCGCTTCTTATAGAAGAAATGCAGCATGGCGAGATTGGACAGGCAGATGACCATGTAGCCGACATTGAGGTAGCCGTGATGGTCGAGCGACCAGTTGGGGGTGAAGTTGAAGCCGACATGCCATTGCCGGACCGGCTTGCCGTTGAACATGGTTTCACAGGCCGCGTCCATCGGGTAAGACAGGCCGTTCAGCAGCAATTGGGTTGCCTTGTCGAGGTATTCCTGGGTCCGGGGGGCGTCGGGGTGCTCGAGGGCGGTGCGGAGCAGGACGCCGCCATTCCAGATGTTTGACTCGGGCTTGTTCTTGCCCTCGACGCCGACCATGCCGGCGACGATTTCGTACTGGTCGAGGCGCCAGTCGCTTTCGGAAATCAGCATGCGGCGGAGGGCGTCCTGGTCTTCGTCGGTGAGATAGTCGCGGATGGCGTCGACGCCGTGGGCCATGCGTTCAACGCCGAGGACGCTGATCCAGTGATGGCCCCACTGCAAGCCGTCGCTGGCCTTGTCCTTGCCGGTGAAGTGGGTGGCCAAAGCGTAGCGCAGCAGGTCGAGGGCCGTGTCGATGATCTCCTGCCGGGAAACCGGAATATTGGCTTCCGGCAGCTCCGGCGACGTGCCCAGGATCGCCAGGGCGGCGAACACGTTCATGTTGCTCTGGGTCGGCCAGTGCAGGGATTCGCCGGTGCCATAGTAGCGCAGACGCGGATTGTACTGGGAACGGCGAATGAACTGCGGCATGACGTTGAGCCAGGGCGCCATCAGGTCCAGGTAGCTCTTTTCGTTCAGGGACATGGTTTTTCTCCGCTTGCAGACGCTTGGTTACATGCCGGCGGGGCAATGGCCCGCCCCCGGACTTCACGGTTGCCGTCCGCGGCGGTGATCGTGACGTCAACCAGGGTATTGGCTGGCCGCCGGACCGGTGGTTCGATACGCACGTGCAAATAGTTGTCGGACCAGCCTGTGCCGGCGTCGCCGTCCTCCAGCAGGACCGTGACGGTCTGGCCGATTTGACTGGCCGCGAACGCCGCGGCCTTGGCCGCGCCGACGGCCAAGAGCGCCTCGGAACGGCGCTTGACCAGTCGGGCCGGCGGCCGGCCCGCCAGCCCGGCCGCCGTCGTCCCCGGCCGCGGCGAATAACTGAAAACATGCAGCAGCCCGAACGGCAGGCTGGCCAGAAAATCATGGCAGCTGGCGAAGGCCGCGTCCGTTTCCCCGGGAAAGCCGACGATGACATCAGCGCCCAGGCACAGGCCGTCAATCCGGGCCAGAGCCATCTCCGCCAGACGGCGATAGTCGGCCGCGCGATAATGGCGCCGCATGGAGTGCAGTATACTATCTTCGCCGTATTGCAGCGGAAGGTGCAGAAAACGGCAGATTCGCCGGTCTTCGGCCATGACGTCGACGACGCGCTCCAGGACCGGCGCCGGTTCGGCCGAGCCAAGACGAATCCGGAAATCGCCGTTGAGGGTTAGGAGGCGGCGCAGGAGGCCGGCCACATCGAGTCCGTGGTCATGATAGGCGGTGAGATTGACGCCGCAGAGGACCAGTTCGTGGTAGCCGTGGCTGATCAGGGCCTGGGCCTCGCGCAGCACGTCGTCGGCATCGCGGGACCGGGACCGGCCGCGCGTATAGGGGACAATGCAGTAGGAGCAGAAAAAATCGCAGCCGTCTTGGATTTTGAGGTTGGCGCGGGTTCGTTCGCCGAAGACGCCGGCGCCGGGGATGGTGAATCCGTCCTGCGGTTCGCCAGGGGCGATGTCGGCAAGCCGCCGGTGGGGCTGGAGGACCGCCGGCAGCAGGGCGCTGAGCGGCGCCGGCGGCGGATTCGGCACGAGCAGGTCCGGACCGTCCTCCATGTCCCAGGCGTCGCGGTCGACCGTCACGCCGCAGCCGATGACGACGACGAAGGCCTCCGGCCAGCGGCGCCGGGCGGCGCGGACGGCCTGTCGTGTTTTCTGGGCGGCGGCGGCGGTGACGGCGCAGCTGTTGATGACCAGCAGGTCGGCCGGCTCGCCCCACGGCACCGGCGTGTAGCCATGGTCGGCCAGATCGGCCGTCGCCAAGCCGGTTTCAGCCTGGTTTAGACGGCAGCCCAAAGTATAAAATGCGACGTTTGGCATCAGAGGGAGGAAGGTTCGGAGGTGGTGAAGGCGTGGTGGTGAAGGCGTGGGCGCCGCGAGGCCTGGCGGCTGGCGGCGGTGGCCGCCGGTCGCGCGGGCGTCCGGCCCGGAAAACGATGATGTTTCAGTGTCGTCGGCGCAGGCTGGCGGCAGGGATGTTCTCCTCTTCCCGGTATTTGGCGACCGTTCGCCGGGCGATTTGAAGCCCGTCCTGGGCGAGCAAGTCGACGATTTTCTGGTCGGACAAGGGCTTGCCCGGCGGTTCCTGTTTGATGTAGGAGATGATCTTCAGTTTGACGGCGCGGCTGGACAGGGCCTCGCCGTCCTCGCTTTCATAGCCGGTCGCGAAGAAATGCTTGAAGCTGAACAGGCCATGCGGCGTTTGCACGTACTTGTTGGCGATGGCGCGGCTGACGGTGGTCTCATGCAGCCCCAGGCTGTCCGCGACCTGGGCGATGTTCAGCGGCCGCAGCTGCGTGGCCCCGTGGTCCAGAAAGTCACGCTGCCGGATGACGATTTGCTCCGCAATCCGCTCAATGGTGCTTTGTCGGAGGTCGACCGAGTGTATCAGCTGCCGGCCGGCATGGATGTATTTGCGGATGCACTGCCGGTCCGTCGCGGGCAGGCTGGCGTCGTCCTGCAGTTTTTCATAGCTGGGGGAGATGCGCAGCCGCGGCAGGTGATTCTGGTTGCGGCGGACGGTCCATTCGCCGTCGGGATCGCGTTCGATGTAGACTTCGGGAATGACTTGCTGGGCCGCGACCGCGGCGAGGGCGTGGCCGGGCTTGGGGTCAAGGGTCCGAATCCGGAGCACGGCCTCCTGGATTTCATCCATGTCGGCGTCGAGCTCCTTGGCGATTTTCGGGATGCGGTTGCGGGCCAGGTCCTCCAAATGGGAATTGACAATTTCCCAGGCCAGGCTGCCGTGTTCCTGCGACCGGTCCAGTTGGGCCAGGAGGCACTCCCGCAGATCGCGGGCGGCCAGGCCGGCCGGCTCCAGGCTCCGGATGGCCGCCGTCGCCTGGCGGGCGCAGTCGAGGTCGACCTCGGCGCCGCGGGCGATTTCCTCGGTGGTGGCCTGCAGGTAGCCGCGGTCGTCGAGATTGCCCAGCACTTCCAGG
>JAKLHU010000339.1 GCA_022709995.1 Verrucomicrobiota bacterium
ACCAGCATTCGCGAGCACGGCATCGGCTTCATGTTCGCCCAGAAAATGCATCCGATCATGGGCAAGGTCGCCGGGATGCGGCGCGAACTCGGGGTGCGGACGATTTTCAACATGCTTGGGCCTCTGGCGAATCCGGCCGGCGTCACCGCCATGCTGGTCGGCGTCTATGACGCGGCCTTGACCGAATTGTACGCGGCGGCCCTGCGCCAGCTCGGGGTGCGGCGCGCGATGGTAGTGTACGGCCATGACGGCCTGGACGAAATCTCCTGCACGGAGTCGACCCGGGTGACGGAATTGCGGGACGGGGCGCTGTCGAGCTACGAAATCCATCCGGAAATTCTGCTCGGGGAGACGTATGACTTGGCCGACCTTGCCGGTGGCGATCCGGAAGTCAACGCCGCGATCACGCGCCGGGTGCTGTCCGGCGCGGACCGCGGGGCGGCGCGTGCGGTCGTGGTCATCAATGCGGCGGCCGCCTGCACCGTCGCCGGTCTGGCCGCGTCGCTGGCCGACGGCATCCCTTTGGCCGAGGACGCGATTGACAGCGGCCGGGCCATGGCTAAACTGCAGGCCTTGGTGGAGGCCAGTCAACCATGAACATCCTGGAGCACATTGTGGCTGACAGCCGGAAGGACTTGGCCGCGGCCAAGTGCCTGGTGTCGGCCGGCGAATTGGCGCGGAAGTGCCGTGGCCTGCCGTCGCGGCCGAGCCTGGCCGCGGCCTGCCGCGGGGCGGGCGTGCACGTCATCGCCGAGATCAAGAAGGCGTCGCCGTCGCGCGGGGTGATCTGTGCGGACTTCCGGCCGGTGGAGACGGCCCAGGCCTATGAGCGGGGCGGGGCCAGCGCCATTTCGGTGTTGACCGAACGCCATCATTTTCTCGGCAGTCTCGCCGATTTGCAGGCGGTGTCGCAGGCCGTGCGTCTGCCGGTGCTGCGCAAGGATTTCATCTTCGATCCGTATCAGCTTTTGGAGGCGCGGCACTGCGGCGCTTCGGCGGTGCTGCTGATCGCGGCCATGCTGGACCGGAGCGCGTTTCTGGAATTGGCTTTGGCGGCGCACGACCTTGGCCTGGAGGTCCTCGGCGAAGTCCATGCCGAGGAGGAACTGGAGATGGTGCTGGCTGCGCCGGTCGACCTGGTCGGCATTAACGCTCGCGATCTGCGTACGTTTGCGACTTCTCTGGAGCGGACGGAGCGGCTTCTGGCCCTGGTGCCGGCCGACCGCCTGCCGATCGCGGAGAGCGCGATCCGCACCCGCGAGGACGTTATTCGCCTGGCCGCCGCCGGCGCGGCCGGTTTTTTAATTGGCGAGACGTTGATGCGGGCGGCCGACCAGGAAGCCGCCGTCAGGAGGTTGACATGCGGCGATATTTGAAAATTTGCGGTCTGACCAGGCCAGAGGACGTCGCCGCGGCGGCCGCCGCCGGGGCGACGCATGTGGGATTTGTCCTGGTTCCCGGGGCGGCCCGGACCGTGTCGATCCCGGAGGCCGCGGCCTTGGCGGCGGCGGCGCCCTCGGGGGTGAAAACCGTGTGTGTGCTGCGCGATCCCACGGCCGCCGAAGTGGCCGAGGTCATCGGCGCCGTCAAGCCTGACATCATCCAGCTGCACGGCGCCGAGAGCCCGGCCCTGGCCAGGGGCATCGTCGGTGCGGAAGTTTGGAAGGCCGTGGCGCTGCGCACGCCGGCGGACGTCGAGCGAGCGGCGGACTTTCCGGCCGTGGTCCTGGTCGCCGATTCCGGGGATGGCGGCAGCGGCGTCTGCGGGGACTGGCGGCTGGCGACGGCGCTCGCCCGGCGGTGGGTCGTGCTGGTGGCCGGCGGCATCACGCCGCAAAACGCGGTGCGGGCTCTGCAGGTCACCGGGGCGGCCGGCGTCGATACATCCAGCGGCGTGGAAGAAAAATTGCGGTGCAAGTCAGAGGCGAAAATCATGGAGTTGGCAAGGAGGATACGGAGCATGGATACGCATTACGGGCCTTATGGCGGGCAGTACATCGCCGAGACGCTGATGCCGGCGCTGCTGGAGCTGGAGGCGGATTACCTGCGGGCCAAGGCGGACCCGGTGTTTCAGGCGGAGCTGCACCAGTTGCTCCGCGACTATGTCGGCCGGGAATCGCCGTTGTATCTGGCCCGGCGGTTGACCGCCCATGCCGGCGGGGCGCAGATTTATCTGA
This sequence comes from Verrucomicrobiota bacterium, assembly GCA_022709995.1. Classification (GTDB taxonomy): domain Bacteria; phylum Verrucomicrobiota; class Lentisphaeria; order Oligosphaerales; family Oligosphaeraceae; genus JAAZKI01. The sequence continues at coordinate 2,178 of JAKLHU010000339.1, forward strand.
AACGCGAGGACTTGAACCACACTGGCGCCCACAAAATCAACAACACGCTGGGGCAGGCGTTGCTGGCCCGGCGGATGGGCAAGCGGCGGATCATCGCGGAGACTGGCGCCGGCATGCACGGCGTGGCCAGCGCCACGGTGGCGGCGCTGTTCGGGCTGGAGTGCGAGGTGTTCATGGGCGCGGTCGACATCGCCCGGCAGGCGCCCAACGTCGAGCGCATGAAGACGCTGGGGGCGAAGGTCCGTGCCGTCACCGACGGCTCCGCGACCCTGAAGGACGCCATGAACGAGGCCATCCGGGAATGGACCGCGTGTTCCGAGGACACCTTCTACATGATCGGCACCTGCGCCGGGCCGCATCCCTACCCGATGCTGGTCAAGGACTTCCAGTCGGTGATCGGCCGTGAGGCCCGCCGGCAGTGCCTGACCCAGGCGGGGAAGCTCCCGCGCGAAGTCATCGCCTGCGTCGGCGGCGGCAGCAATGCTATCGGCTTGTTTGCCGAGTTTATCAGCGATCCGCAAGTGCGCCTTGTCGGCGTCGAAGCCGCCGGCCGCATGTGGCGGAAACTCAAGGCGGCAGTCGGCTGGACCGAAAGCGATCCGACCGTCGTCTGCACGCATCAGGTCGGCAAGGCCCACAGCGAGCTGCTGTTTTCGTCTCTCGGCCTGGATCTGGCCCGCAATTTCGTCAGCTATCCGCAGCTGGGCAACTGCGGTTCGGCGTCGCTGCCGGTCACCTGCGCCCTGGCGGCGGAAGCCGGCGTGCTGGCTCCCGCCGCCAGGCTGGCCATGCTGGGCATCGGCAGCGGCATCAACTGCACCGGCCTGGCCGTCGAATGGTAGACAGGACGTCAGTGGCCTGACGCCAGAAAATACGCACCCTGCGCAAGTTTGGTCGGAGAACAGACGTATGGCGACAAAAAAGTTCCGGAAGGCATCGGCGATCAAGGTCGGCACGATCGGCTATGGGGCGTCGTATCACATCGCCCGGCATCATCTCCGGCAGATGCAGCAGGCCGGCATGACGCCGGTCGCGGTGGCGGACATCGACCAGTCCCGCCTGCCCGAGGCCGCCGCCGACTTTCCGGGGATTGCCACCTATCCCTCGGCGACGGCGCTGCTGGCTTCCTGCGACGTCGACCTGCTCGCCATCTGCACGCCGCACAACACCCACGCCGCCCTGGCCATCGAATGTATGAACGCCGGCCGCCACGTCGTGACGGAAAAGCCCTTCGCCATCACCACCGAGGAATGTGACGCGATGATCGCCGCCCGGGACCGCAACGGCGTCATGCTGTCGACCTATCACAACCGCCACTG
>JAKLHU010000034.1 GCA_022709995.1 Verrucomicrobiota bacterium
AATTGCTCGCCGCCACCCTCGCCATCGAAGAACAGGTCCACCACGCCGGTCCCCGCCTCGCCCAGCCGCACGGCAAAAAATTCCTTCTTCTGGAACCGCCGCCGCCGCCCCTGTCCCAGACGGAGCTCGACGCCCTCTACAGCCTGCCGTTCACGCGCCAGGCCCACCCGTCCTACTCCCAGCCCATCCCAGCCCTCGACATGGTGCAATGGAGCGTCACCGCCGTCCGCGGCTGCGCCGGCGGCTGCGCTTTCTGCTCTCTGGCCCTGCACCAGGGCCGTCGCCTCGTCTCCCGCTCGCCGCAGTCCCTGGCCGCCGAAATCGGCGCCCTCACCCGGATGCCCGGCTGGCGCGGCGCCGTCTCCGATGTCGGCGGACCAACCGCCAATTTCTGGAACGCCGCCTGCCGCGCCAATCCCGCCACCTGCCGCCGCCAAAGCTGCCTGACCCCCAAAATCTGCCCACACCTCGACCTGAAGCAGAAAGACTTCCTCCAGCTCCTCCGCCAATTGCAAAAACTGCCCGGCGTCAAACACCTCGGCGTCGCCAGCGGCATCCGCCACGACGCCGCCCTCCAAGACCCGGAATTCGTGGACGGCCTGGCCGCCGACTTCGTCAGCGGCCACCTGAAACTGGCCCCCGAACACGCCGCCCCGGCCGTCACCGCCCTGATGCGCAAACCGGACTTCAGCCAGTTCGAACGCTTCTGCGAACTCTTCGCAGCCTGCAGCCGCCAACACGGCAAGGAACAATATGTCGTGCCCTATATCATGAGCGCCTACCCCGGGTGCACCATGGCCGACATGCAGCGCCTCGCCGCCTGGTTCCGGCAGCGGGGCTGGAAGCCGCAGCAGGTGCAGTGCTTCATTCCCACCCCCGGAACCGTCGCCACCGCCATGTTCTTTGCCCGCTGCGACCTGGACGGCAAACCGCTGCACGTCGCCGTCTCCGACCGCGAACGCGAAGACCAGCACGCCGCCTTGTTGCCAGCCCCGCCGCCCCGGAAACGTTCCTGACGCGTAATCGGTCAGCCATTGCATCTGGCCGCCGTAGTGGCCTGGCGTGTCAGGTAGGCGCCTCAGGCCCTGAGGCGCTCACGTGTTGACTCCTCTATCGTTCAGTTATCAATGGCTGACCGATTACCCTGACACCGACAAATGTTCGCCGACCATTGTCCGTTATGTCAATCAAGGATTACATTAAGGATTTAATTCATGCCCGTCACGACGGGCCAACCCCAGCCGTCCGCAGGTTGCCGCCATGAAACTGTCAGGATACATGCTTATTTCGCTGGCCTTGTCGCTGGCCCTGCATCTGCTGCTGATGCTGTTCCTGTCACGCATGTCCTTCCCGCCCCCGCGATTGTTCGCCCTCCAGGCTGACAAGCCCAAGCGCGCCCCGACCATCCAGACGATTGACCTGCGCGAACTGGCCAAGCCCAAACTGTCGCCGAACGCCAGAATGAACCAAAAAGCCACCACTGAAATCAAATCCGAACTGGCGGAAATCGGCGAACAGGCGATCCGGGAAATGCTGCAAAAGGAAAACCTCCTGACCCCGAAACCGCCGCCCAGCCTGCGCTTTGCCGGCGTTGACAAAGCCATCCTGACCCCCAAGCTGCCGAACGCCGAACCGCCTCGCCAAGCCACCGCCCCGCGCCCGCAAATCGTCGCCATCGACTTCAACGACCTGCCCCCGTCCCGCCAAGCCGCCCGCCGCAACGACATGATTCCGGGCGTCGAGCGCATCGACGTGCCGAATCTCCACCTGCCCAGCCTCCTGCCCCACGGCCCGCTGACGGCAGCCACCGGCGCCACCTACGATGTCGGCATCAAACTGGGCCCCAATCCGAAATTCGGCATTCCCGATGGCATCGGCGACGAAGACACCCCGCCCCCCCCCGGCGAAGACCTGGCCTCACTCCTGAAAAAAGGCGCCCTTTCCGGCGGCGCCAACCGCAACGGCCAGGACATCGCCTTGAACAACCCCGATGACACCGGTCTCCAGCAGCCGCCCAAGCCGTTCGACGCCTTCGTCAACGTCGTCGTGACCGTCTGGGAAGACAAGGAAAACGGCGGCGGTTATTTCAAGATCGCCATCACCCCAAACCGCGAAAGCGATGCTCTCCGCGACATCGCCAAGGATTCCCTCATCATCATCGACCACTCGACCAGCATCGACGTCAACAAGCTGAGGCAATTCAAGGCCGCCGCCATCGACGCCCTCTCGTATCTCAACCGCCAGGACCGCTTCAACATCGTCGGCTTCAATGAAAAACCACAGCAGCTCTTTCCCGATTTCGTCCCCCTTGACGACGGCACCCTCGACACGGCCAGATCCTACATCCGCGACCTCTTCCGCGGCGGCATGACCGACGTGTTTGGCGGCATCGCCCCCTTTGTCCAAAAAAGCAACCGCAACGCGGAACGCCCTCTCAACATCTTCGTGCTGACGGACGGCAAGGCCACTGTCAACATCTACCGGGAAGACGACTTCATCCGCCGAATCGTCGGCATGAACCCCGGCAACGTCTCCATCTACCCCTTCAGCGCCGGGCCCGACGCCAACCGGCAGCTGCTCGACTTCCTCGGCTACTTGAACCGCGGCTACAATTTTCATGTGCCCGACCTGAAACAATTCAAGAGCCAGCTTTTGTCCTACATCGGCGACCACTCCAGCCTGATCATCCGCGACCTCCAGTACATGGTCGAAGGACAAGTCGGCAGCCAGATTTTCCCCAAACGCCTCCCCCACCTCTACCGCCAGGAAACCCTCGAAATCCTCGGCCACTACAGCCCCCAGGACGCGGAACTGGTCTTCACCCTCGCCGGCAGAGACGCGGAAGGCGCCGTCCGCGACCTGGTGTTCCGACGCCAATACCGCGACTGCCAGCCGGCCACCGAAGAACTCCCCCTGCAGTGGGCCGCCAAGAAAATCTTCCACCTCCTCGCCCAGAAGACCTTGACCGAAAATCCCCAGGAACGCGCCCGCCTGGACCAGGAAATCCAGAAACTCGGCCAAACCTACAACATCTACATTCCGTATTGATGGCGCCTACCCGCCCTGCCCCAGGCAGCTCTTGCTCCACCACCACGAGCCTTGCAACCCAGGATTGATGATGTCCCAGAAACCGCTTTTAGTCGCCATGGACCTCGAAGGAGTCCTGGTCCCCGAAGTCTGGATTTCCGTCGCCGAGAAAACCGGCATCCCGGAACTGCGCGTGACCACCAGGGACTTCTCCGATTATTCCGCCTTGATGCGACACCGCCTGCAGATCCTCGACCAACATCACCTGACTCTGCGAGACATCCAGGACGTGATCAGCACCATGCAGCCCCTGCCGGGGGCTGTCGACTACCTGAACTGGCTCCGCGAACGCCACCAGACCGTCATCCTCTCCGACACCTTCTATGAATTCGCTTCGCCCCTGATGCGGAAACTCGGCTGGCCAACTCTGTTCTGCAATTCCATCCACGCGGACGAGAACGGCCGCGTGACGGGCTACACCATGCGCCTGAACGACGGCAAAAGACACGCCGCGCTCGGGTTCAAACAGCTCAATTTCAAGGTCATCGCCATGGGCGACTCCTACAACGACACCGACATGCTCAAAGAAGCCGACCTCGGCATCCTGTTCCGCCCCTCCGAAAACGTCCGACGCGAATTCCCCCAGTTCCAGGTCGTCAGCGAATACCGCGAGGTGGTTGACATCATCAACGCCTTCTGCGGCCAGCCCTGATGGCCGCCTTCAACCTAATCTCGACCAGCAAGGAGCACCTCGACCATGACTCTTCCCCGCGTTTGGAATGAACCGTTGACCGGACAAATCATCGCCCAGCTGCGGGCCGAGGCCGAACGGCTGTTCCGCGTCCACCAGCTGCCCGCAGCCAAGGCCGACTGGCAAAACCGCCGCCAGGAGCTGCGCCGCCAGCTCTGGGAAGCCATGGGCGTCAGCTATGACAGCGCCATCCCCCTTGACGTCCAGGTCACCAAGACCATCCCCTGCGACGGCTACAAAATCCTCTGCCTGCACTATCAGAGCCGGCCTGGCATCCGGGTCACCGGCAATCTCTACGTGCCCGACGGCAAGGGGCCGTTCCCGGCCGTCATCAACCTGCATGGCCACTGGGCCCAGGGACGACTGGCGGAAAGAGTCCAGTCGCGTGGCCATTCCCTGGCCAAAAACGGCTTCGTCTGCCTCGCCGTCGACGCCTGGGGCGCCGGCGAACGCAGCACCGAGCACGGAGTCTACACCTATCACGGCGCCAGCGTCGGCGGCTCTCTCCTGCCGCTGGGCGAAACCCTCCTCGGGGCGCAGGTGGTGGACAATATGCGCGGCGTCCAGCTGCTTGCCGAACTGCCCTATGTGCTGGCGAACAAAATCGGCGCCACCGGCGCCTCCGGCGGCGGCAACCAGACCATGTGGCTGGCCGCCATGGACGACCGCGTCCAGGCCGCCATGCCCGTCGTCAGCGTCGGCTCCTTCGAATCCTACGTCATGCGCTCCAACTGCATCTGCGAACTGCTCCCGGGCGGGCTGACCTTCACCGAGGAGTCCGGCGTGCTCGCCCTGGTCGCGCCCCGCGCCTTCAAACTCTGCAACTGCCTGAAGGACAGCAACCCGACCTTCTTTGTCACGGAAATGCTGCGCTCGTTCGCCGAAGCCCGCAAAGTCTTCCAGGCCGTCGACGCCGACGACCAATTCAGCTACCAGGCCTTCAACCTGCCGCACGGCTTCTGGCCCGAAGTGCGCGAAGCCATGCTTGGCTTCTTCGACCTGCACCTGAAAGGCATCGGCCACGGCCAGCCCCGCCGCGAACTGCCCTTCACCTGCCTGCCCGAAGAGGACGTCATGGTCTTCCCGAAAGGAAAACGGCCGGAGACGATCACTTCCGTCGTCGACTACTGCCGGCAACAGGGAAAACTCCTCCAAGCCAAGCCGCAACCGGCCCTGGAGGACGTCGACGCCACCCGCTTCGACTTGTTCTCCCTCCTCAATCCCTCGGAGCTGGAACTGGACAACGCCTGGCGGCACGATGACGACAACGGCTGGCAGCGGTGGAGCGTGGCCGCGACCGGCGGTCGGCTCATCCCCGTCCTCTACCGCCCCCCGGCCGGCAACAGCGGCGCGGTGGCCATCCTGTCGTCGCCAACCGGCAAGGACGGCCTGGAAAACAGCGCGCTCTTGTCCACGGCCCTGGCCGAAGGCGACGGCGTCCTGCTCTTTGACGCCTGGGGAACGGGCGAAGTCCCCAGCGACAATGAAAACAGCACCCTCGTGTCCCTCCACACCCTCAGTCGCGCCCTGCTCTGGCTCGGCAAAACCCTGATGGGCGAATGGAGCCAGGAATTCGACGTGCTGGCGGATTTCGCCGTCTCGCATCTCAATGCCCGCAAAGTCATCTTCGGCGGCACGGGCGATCTGGCCATCGCCGCCTGCTGCGCAGCGGCCCTCTGCCTCAATTCATCGTCCCAGGTGACCGAAGTCATGGTCGCGGACATGCCGGCCACGCTCGGCTGGCAGGATGGCCCGGACGGCGCCGTCAAACGCACCATGGCGGCGTTTGTCCCCGGCCTGATGACCTGGGGCGACCTCGCGATGGTCAAAGCCATCCTGCAAAAAGCCGACATCCGCTTCCGCCAAGTCACGGCCTGACCAGAAAACCAGCTTCCTGACTCCAGTTGACGCCGCGAGCCGGGTTTTGCCCGGCTCGTCGCGCTTATCAGGGCACGGCGATATTCTGGCGGCTGACATCGCCGCTTCGCCAAAATCGACGCGAAGGGAATAGACGCGCGGGCGCCGCAAGGCCTGAAACGCCTCCTTGAGAACGCTGAGCCGTTTTACCGCGCGATCTGCCAAAGTCCAGGCCGCGAGCCGGGTTTCGCCCGGCTCGCGGCTTTCGTCATGCCGTCCCCGGCCTCCCGCGGAAAGATGGCGTGGACGCGAGAGGCAGCCATTCCCGTCACCGGCTCGCGAAAGCATATGCGCCAATCCCGAAGCCTTGCCTGATGCTCCACACACGTATGGAGAATTACGTTGCCAAGTCCCGCGGGCTGCACGCGGTTTTGCCGTAGGGCATATATCCCGATGCCGCCAGCAGCACCTCCTGGACGAGGACGTCATGGCGGCAGTCATACGGCTCTGGAATTTCACCGCGGATCATCTGCGCCAGTTCGACCAGCTGCCCCTCGTAACGGTCACGCGTGACGCCGAAGTCGAGCGTATGCGTTCCGGCCGCGTACGCCTCGTTGCCGTCCTGCAACACCAGCTCCATCTGCAACGCCTGGCCGTCAAACCGCTCCAACGGGCAGAGATCCACCGTGCCTTTGGTGCCGCAGACTTTCAGGCGCCGCCGGCCCAGGCCACCGATTTCCCGGCTGCAGGCCCGCAACGTCGCCGTGGCATGCGGATACTCCAGAACGGCCAGGCCATGGTTCAGGACGTGCGCCGGATCGCCCGGCGCCGACTTCAGAAACGGCGTCACCCGGGACGGACGGCCCAACAGCGCGACGACGACGTCAATCAGGTGGCAGCCCAGATTGAACATGATCCCGCCGCGAAAGCAGCCGAGGTACTCTTGGTATTTCTCGCCGCCGTAACAGTGGCTCATGCTCGCCTGAATCTCGAAAATCTCCCCCAGCCAGCCTTGGCCGACGGCCTTCTGAAGCCACTGGATGGCGGGATTGACGCGAAACATATAGCCGATCTGAAAAGGCAGCCGCCGCTCCGCATAGCCGCGGCGCAGGCGGTCGAACGCCGCCAAATCCTCGCCGCCAGGCTTGTCCATGTGAATCGCGAGGCCGTGCTGCAGGCAGCGCCACGCCGTCGGCACCAGATCGAGATTCGGGACCTCGACCAGGACCGCCTGCAAACCAGGCGTCTGAAAAAGCTCCTCCTCGCTCAGAAACCGCAGCCCGGCATAGGGCGACACGTCGGAACCGGCGAACTTCGCCGATTGCGAAGCCCGGTCGTCGACCACGCCGACAATGTCAAACAAGTCGGGACGCAGCCGCAGTGACTTCATCTTGCCGGCGGCATGCTCGTGACATACCCCGATCTGACCAATCGTGATTTTAGACATTAGCCGATCCATTCAAATTGAGGGTTTTGCTGCTTGACCAGCTCCGTGATGCGGACGACTTCCAATGCGTCGGCATTTTTCACCGGGAATGGAATCGCCCGGCGGATGGCGTCATGGAGGCGGGCCGCGATTTCTATTTCAACCTGTTCCCAGAGGCTGTTATTGGGCATGACGTCGCGAGTCTCCTCAATCCAGGGCAGGCTCCGTTCCGCACTCAAGATCATCCCCGGTTTGGGGGTTTCCCCCGAAGCGACGGCTTCCGGCCAGCGGAATTGCGGGTCGAGGTATTTGAGCTGAATCTTCTTCTGATCCTGGTCATAAATCAGGGCGCCGCGATCGCCATACACGGCGGCATAGGGACCGGGAATCGCCATGGAGTTGCTGATCTCCACTTCGGCTACGACCCCGTTGGCGCCGGTCAGGATGATCTTGACATGGTCATCGGCATCACCCGGGGTCAGCACACGGCGCAAATAACTCCACACGCCGACAATCGGCGCGCCGACGAACTGCATGCCCTGGTCAATCAAGTGCGGTCCCCAGACGCTGAGCTGTCCGCCCCCGCAGTCCAGCCGCATCTGCCAGTCATGACGACGCATGAAGAGATGGTGCTTGCACAATTTGACGACCTGGAGTCTGCCCAGCAGGCCTTGGGCGATGATCGCCAGCGCGTTCTGCAACGCCGGCTCGAAACGATGATTGTGGCCAAAATACAGCCGGCCGGGATAGTCGCGGTCGAGTTGCTGCAGCAGCCGGTAATCCGCCGCCGTCACCCCGATCGGCTTCTCCAGCAAAACGATCTTTCCCGCCGCCAGTGCCTGGGCGGCATTCCGGGCATGGTCGAGCGAACGGGTGGCGATGATCACCAGCTCCAAGTCGGCGTCGGCCAGAAAATCCTCGTAGCTGGCATACGCCTTTCCACCCAGTTCCGCCGCCATGGCCTGGGCCCGGCTGCCCTCGATGTCGCAAAATGCCGTCGGCTGATACTGCTGGCGGTCCCGGGCAAAATAACGGCAGTGCGGGGCGCCAATCCGGCCCAAGCCGCAAACGCCAAAAGCAATCGGTTTCGTCATGTCTGCTCGTCCTCCTGTCTCCGGCGCCGAATGGCGCTGTTGGTGAAACCATTCGTAGCCCCTATGCATGTCAAACGCCCGGCCGCTCCGGGCGAATGTCAAAACCCGGCTTCCCACCCCTGTATACAATGTAACGGCCGCCGACCGCGACCAAGCCGCCGTGGCACTTAACCTTGCCCAATCACCACCATCGTTTCCCAACTCAAGCCTCGGCGCCCACTGGCTTGGCCGCCGAGGCGCCTTCACACCAGCTGACCGAGGAATTCCTTGGCCCGGAAAGCCGGCCACCACTCCCGGTCGAAACCTGGGGTGATGAATCCACAATGGCCGCCGCCATCCGGCATTTCCAGAAACAAATTGGCGTTCGCCTCGGCGGCCTTGACCGGGAAGCAGTCGCCGGCCAAAAACGGGTCGTTGCGCGGATTCACCATCAAAGTCGGAACCCGGATTTTATCCAGCCAGTGGCTGGCGGAGGCCTTCTCCCAATAATCTCTGGCGCTGGCATAGCCCATCAAGGGCGCCGTAAAATGCTCGTCAAACTCATCCATCGTCGTCACTGATTCAATGTGGCTGATATCGATCTGCTCTGGAAACTGTTCGTGCTTGCGCACAATCATCTGCAGCAGCTTCTGCAGAAAATGGCGCGAGTAGAGACGGCCGATGGTCGTATTGAACATCATCGAGCTAGCCGACAAGTCTACGGCCGCGCAAAAGACGGCCGCGCCGACGACTTCCGGCGGCAGCTCGGCGGCATGCCGGCCGAGATAGAGCAGGCAGAGGTTCCCGCCCATGCTGTAGCCGCTGAATGCCACTTTCCGGTAACCGCCGGTCGCAATGGCATGCCGTGTCACCCAGTCGAGCTCATGCGTCGAATCATTGGTGGTGAACTGCAGCTTCGTCCCCGCGGAGATGCCAGTGCCGCGGTAATTCCAGGCCAGGCAGTCCCAGCCGATGGCGTTGAACGACTTGACCAGACTGAGGACATAGTGCCGCCGACTGTGGCCGCAGAGGCCATGATTGATGATCAGCAGCCGATCCGTCTTCCGGCCGCAGCGCGACCAATCGAGAAACAGGACATCGTCGTCCGGAGTGGCAAAGAACTCCCGCTCATAGTCGACGTTCTCGCTGCGCCGGATGTAACTGGGCAAGATCGTCTGCACATGGCTGTTGTTGAAGAAGCGCGGCGGCTGATAACTGGAATGGACAATGACTGGCATAAGTGATCACATCTCATTAAACCCGGGGGCGAGTCGCCTTGGCATCTCTGGTGCTGGCGGCCCCGAGGCGCTTGACATGCCCAGGCAAGGCCCGGCGTGGTGCAAATGCACCGTCTCCGAGCCTGCATCCGGTCCTCTTTTCGGCTCACTGACGGCCATTGCGATGCAGCAGAACCGTCCGCAAATCCGGATGATTGAGCTGCCGGTTCATCTCCAGAAGACGGTCATATTCGGAAACCGGAATGATCGCCGGCGGCAACGACACTTTATAGGTATAGACCAGTGCGACCTTTTCTTCTTTGGCTTCAACCGCAATCCGGCCTTTGCCGTCGGCCGGTTCCAGCTCCAGCGACTGCGGGCGCAGGCGCACCTGGGTGAAGTTGACCGGCAGGCGGACCCGGATTTCCGACCAGAAGTCCTGCGCCTCCGGCCAATACAAGCCTTGCTGGCGGCTGTCCGCATGCGGTCTCAACAGCGACCCCAGCGTCAGCGGCAGCTGGAAATAAAGCCGGTCGCCGTCGAGCACGGCATATCCCGGCACGACGGCGCGGTACGTCACCCGGCCGGGATACGACTCGAAGTCCGTCACCAGGGCGCCTTCGGCGCGGGCCGACTGCGCCAGGTTGGCCAGGATGGTCTGGTGGTAACGGCGGCGCTCCTCCGGCGTCTGCTCGGCAAACTTCTTGTTGGCGGCCGCGTAGTCCATCCCATACATCGTCTCGGTAATCGTAAACACAGCCGCGCCGTTGTCGTCCAGGCTCAGATCATACAGCCTCTCGGTACGGGTGCGGTACGGTTCATCCGGCAGGAGGACAAACGGCTTGCCGTTGAGACGCAAAGCCGGCTTGCGTTCATGACTGCAGCTGCCCAGAGCAGCGTACTGGTCGACGTCGTTCAGCCAGATCTCCTGCCCGCCAACCTTCACTCGAACCAGAATCTCCGCAAAGAAACCCCGGGCGGGAAAATCAAGATGCGCCTGCTGTAGTCTGGGATGCTCCGGACCAGCAGCGACC
>JAKLHU010000340.1 GCA_022709995.1 Verrucomicrobiota bacterium
ACGTATCCGTCGGAGAACATCTCGCTGCATTCCGGCGGTTACGGCTACAACTACATGTGTCTGTCGTGGGGGACGATGGCGCAGCCGCCGGTCAACATCAACCGCTGCGTGGCGGCCTCGAAGCAGTATGTCGTGATGGACAAGAGTGACGCCGGCGGCAGCACGGTGTACAGTTATCAGCCGGGCTCTGACACGGGGCGGGCCGCGCCGCGGCATGACCGGAACCTGAACATGTGCTATGCCGACGGTCACGTGGCGGGCTTGATGATCAGCAATCCGTTCAACGCGTACGGTCCGCTCGGCAGCACGGTCGAGGCGCCGGCCGGCACACTCGGCTGGTCGTGGACCAAGTCGACGGCGCCGGTCGTGGACAAGAACGGCTGGTCGCAGATTCAGTGACGAAAAGACCGCGGCCGCGCTGGCGGGGCGCGGCGGTTCCTCGTCCATAGGGGCGGTGGACGGACAGGTTGTGCCGCTGGTCGCCGGCCGGCGTGTTTCTCTTAAACGTATTTTCTTGAGAATTGGTAGCGTTGTTGGTCATCATTGTTGCTGGAGGTTGCATGCGTTGTGTCATTGGGATGCTGGTCGGTGCTTTTCTTCTGGTTCAGCCGTTGCTGGCGTTTGAGATGGCTGGCGTGGAACCGGCGCCCGTGATCGTGATTCCGGCGGCGGCCGAAGCCAGCACGGAACTGGCGGCGCAGGAAATGAGCGCGTATGTCGCCAAGGTGAGCGGGGTGACGTTAGCCACGGTTCGGGCGCCGTCGACGGCGCCGCGGCAGGTCGTGATTGGCACGGCCGCCACGTTGCCGGAACTGCCCGCCGCCATCCGCGAACGCCTGGCCGCGGCGGCCGACGACGCCTATTTCATTCAGATTACTGATGAACGTCTGTTCATCGTCGGCAAGGACCGGGTGGCCGAGCTGTATGGCGTCTACTATTTTCTCCAGCATTTTCTCGGGGTGCGCTGGCTGGCGCCGGCGACGGCGGACGATGACGGCGAGCATGTCCCGAAGCAGTCCAAAGTCAGCCTGCCGGCGGGCGAATGGCTGCGTCAGCCGCAGTTTGCGGTGCGGCGGCTTGACCAGGTCGGTTCGGCCTGGCAGGCGATTCCCCGGCATGGCATCACCTGGGCCTTGCGCAACGGCTATCAGATTTCGACGCCGTACAGCATTCCTGTCAGCAATCCCGCCCTGAGCGAATTTTACAGTCCTCGTCTGCCGCCGTACCTCACCTCGAGTGCCGGCGGTCACACGACGTTCTCGGCCGCCGTGCCGGCCACGAAGTATTTTGCCGAGCATCCGGAGTACTTCACGTTTCTCGACGGGAAGCGGGTCTTGTTTGACGGCGGGCACGGCGGCGTGCATCAATATTGCATCAGCAATCCGGAAGTGCAGAAGCTCGTGGTCGAGGCGATTTGCCAGCGGATTGCCGAGCACGGCGTGGACAAGGCCACGTACTGTTTCGGGATGACGGACACGTCGGTGGGCTGGTGCGAATGCGCCGCGTGCCGGGCGCTGGACCCGCCCGGGCCCTATCATTACCTCAACATCTCCACCCGTTTCCACAAGGTTGTGCAGGCGATGTCGGCACAGGTTTACGCGCGTTATCCGGAGGCACGTCTGTCGACCTGGGCTTATCACACCTATCGGGAGATTCCGGACGGTGTGAAGCATGATCCGCGCATGCAGGTGTATTACTGCATTCACGGCCGCTGCTACGGCCATCGTCTGGACGATCCGGCCTGCCGGCGCAACCGCCAGCAGTTCGAGCTGTTGAACAAGTGGCGGGAGCGTTCCGACGATGTTTATCTGTATGAATATCTCACCTGCACGCCGACCCTGTACGTGCCGAACGAGCGTCTCCAGGCGCAGGAAATCCGCCTGTATCGCGACTGGGGGCTGACCGGAACCAAGTTCGAGGCCATGTACGCCGACAGCCATTTTGTGGGGCGCGAGGACGCGAGCCGCCAGGATATTTTCCCCTCCAACTGGCAGTGGCTGCATGTCACCGGGCAGCTGTTGTGGAATCCGGATTTGGACGTCGATGCGCTTCTGGCCGAGATCGAGGGGCTGTATTATGGCGCGGCCGGCGCGACGATGTCCAAGTACCACGGGCTGCGCCGGCGGCTGTGGGAGAACACGCCGCATTGCATGGGTTATCCGACCGGCGACCAGCGGCGGCCGAATCTGTTGAACCAGCCGGGCAGCAGTGACGAGCTTCGGCGGTATTTGGCGGAGGCCGAGGACCTGGCAACCGGGGACGCGAAGGTGATGGCGCGTCTGGCCCGGGACCGGCGCTACCTGGAGGACTACTGGATTGCGCCGAACGAGGAGCTGCGCGCCAAGGCCAGCCAGGCGCTGGCGGCGCCGACAGCATCGGAAAGCGTGGCGATTGACGGCGACGGCGGCGACAAAGCCTGGGTCGGCGCCTTTTACACGGCGGCTTTCCGGGAGACTTTCACGCCGGAAAAGGCCGCCATCCCGGAGCGGCTGCAGACGACGGTCGGCATCCTTTCGGATTCGGAAAATCTGTATTTTCTGGTGACGGCGATGGAACCGAATCCCGCTGGATTAGTGACCAAGGCCACCGAGAAGGACGGCACGGTCTGGAGCGACGACGCCATCGAGTGCTTCCTGTATCCGCCCAGCGCCGACAACAGCTACTACCAGATCGTCGTCAATTCGCGCGGCGTCGTCTTTGACGCGGTCAATCCGGGCGCCGATGCGTCGTTCGACTCTGGCGTCGAGGCCCGGGCGCGGATTCTGTCCGACCGATATGTCATCGAAATGCGGGTTCCGGCGGCGCGTCTGGCGCCTTTCCGCCGCGGCGAACTCTGGCGGGTCCATTTTGCCCGCAACCGCCGGCAGGATGACGCCGCCAAGAATTTTTCTTTGGACGGGGCGGCGTATCACGACACCACGTCGTACCGGTCTTTGGCGATCGGTTCGCCGTATTTGGCCAACGGGTCGTTTGACGATCTTGACGATGGCGGCAAGCCGGTGAAATGGACGGTTTCGAAGGCGGTGGTGCGCGGGGACGGGTCGGGCAAGGCGCTGGAGATTGCCGCGGATGGTCATGCGTATCAGTTGCTGACCGACCGGGAGCTTTGGCAGAGTCCGCAGCCGCGGCCGATCACCGTGACCTTCAAGGCCGCCGGCCAGGGCAAGTTGAATCTCAGTGTCCTGCGCTATACCGACACGCCGGATGCCAAGGCGGAGCATGGCTACCAGCGTGCGGTCCATCCCACGGTCCGGCTGGCGTCGTTTGACCTGGCGGAAAAGCCGGCGCTCTTCACGGCCACCTACACGATCCCCGCCGGAGAATGGGCCGGAATCATGTTCTCCACCGACAAGAATGCCCTTTTGGACGATGTCGCCGTGACTTTGGAATAAGCCGGCAAAAACGGCGTCGCCATTGTTGTCGTAGTGGCAGGGGTCACCTCGGCGGGCTCGGCCGGTGGGGTTTGCAAGGATCTTTGTGTGGCCAGGCGTCTG
>JAKLHU010000341.1 GCA_022709995.1 Verrucomicrobiota bacterium
CCGCGCAGAGTTTCATTTAAAATCTGAATGTTTTCGAGAAGATCATCCACGATTAAAATCTTGGGTCCGTTGACGGTTGTCATCTGCGGTCCATGCTCCTTGCGATCTGTCAGCGAATTGTGTTCATTTTGAGCGAGGCCATGCGGCATTCCCCCTGAGAGCCGTAGCGATTCAAAAGGCTGTTGTCGAGAATGCAGCTCAGGTCGGCGCGATGCGGGCCGATGGCGGTGTTGCCATAGCGGCAATCGCGTTCGTACGACTTTTCCAGCCCCAGCCGGTAGGCCGCCTCGATCTTGTCGGGTTCTTCCTCGCTGCATTGCAGGAGGTTGCCGAGTCGAGAAAGATAACGCACTTCCAGGCGTCGGTTCGCCGTCAGCAGGCCGGTCGACTTTTCCGCCAGCGACTGGTTGATGTCACGGGCGAATTCCTTGCGGGCCAGTTCAACGGCGATGCCTTCCCGGATCATCTGGTGGTCATACGCGGTGATCATGGCCCGCGGGTACTTGTCCGGATTGCGCAGCATGGCATTGCGGCTTTTGAGCGCGTTGCCGAAAGCCTGCAGATGGCGCAGAAAGCCCGGCGACGACTGGCTGATCGCGATGTCCAGAAAGCGTCGGCGCAGCTGCGCCTCGCCCTGAATCAGCTCCAAGTCCTGGGGGATGAAAGTCACGCAGACGAATTGGTTGATGAAATCACTGGCCCGGTAGACGGGGTTGTGATTGATGAGCAATTTTCTTTCCAGACCTTGGGCGACCGCCAGGTCTACCGACTGACCGGCGCCATCTCGGGCCTGGCCGCTGATGACAAAGCCGTCTTTTTTCCATAAAATCAAATCAGCCAGGCGTGAAGTCCGAAACGACCGGAGCAGTGACAGATAGTAGACGGCTTCCAGCAGGTTGGTCTTGCCTTGCCCGTTCTGGCCTGTAAAACAGTTCATGCCGGAATGAAAATCAATCCGGCATGAGCCATAATTGCGAAAATCAGTCAGGCGGATCTGATTGAGCACGTTGCATTATCCGCGCATCGGCATGAGGACGTACAGGAATCCCTCATCGCCGGAAATCACCACCGGGCTGTAGTCGTCCTTGAACTGCATGATCAGCTGATCGCAGTCAAGATACTTCAGCGGCTCGTTGAAGAACAGCGGATTGAAGGAGATGGTGACGGAGTCGCCTTCATACGACACGTCAACCGGCTCGCTGGCTTCGCCGACGTCGGCGCTGCTGGCCGAAACTATCAGCTGCCCGTCATTCAATTGCAGGCGCACCGACGCGCTGTTGTCGCTGACCACCATCGACACGCGATTCAACGCCTCCGCGAAAATGGCGCGCGGAATGGCGACCGAGCGGTTGAAATTGTCCGGAATGACCTGGCGGAAATTCGGATAGGTGCCTTCGACGAGCTTGGTCATGATGACGGTGTCGATGGTTTCAAAGACGACACAGGCCTGGTTGAGGCGGACCTTCACATCGCCGTTGCCATCAAGACCGCGAGCCAATTCCGCGGACGCCTTGTTGGGTAGGATCACGTCGCCGTCAGTCGCGGTGGCGTCCGGAAGGGGCTTCTCCACCAGGGCCAGCCGCCGGCCATCGGTAGCGGCAATCGTCAGCACGGCGTTACGGACGCTGAAAAGGACGCCGTTGAGCTGCTTGCGCGTCTCGTCGCTGCTTCTGGCATAGGAGACTTTGGCGATATTGCGGACAAGCTCATGAGTCGGCAGTGTAAACGACCAGACTTCCTCAAAATCGCCCAGCGGCGGAAACTGGCTCGCGTCCAAGCCGCGCAGCTTGTAGTGGGACTTCTGGCAGGACAAAGAGCTGATTTCATCCTCGTCGCAGACAAAATAAACGTCCCCCGCCGGAAAAGCCGCCGCAATTTGGGACAACTTTTTCGCCGGCAGCGTCGTCTTGCCCTCTTCTTCAACTAAGGCAGGCACGCTGGTGCGAACGGAAATTTCCAAGTCGGACGCAGTGACGATCAGACGGTCGCCCTTGGCTTCCAACAGAAAATTGTTCAGCACCGGGAAGGTCACCCGCGGGCTGATGGCGCACATGGCCCTCTTCAAAACAGTATTCAGATGTTCTTTCGTAACTGAGAATTTCATGTTGGCTGTCTTTCCCCATTGCGCTTCGTTTATACGGACGGACCCGAAACCGGCCCTCAATCCGCGAGAGCAGTCTATAATAAAATGATTATGGATGTATCAAATACAATATTATAACGCAACGCCACTTTTCAAGTTGGTTCGGTTAATTATATGACTTGGAACGACATCTATAGAAAAAATACCTCTTTATAAGGTGTTGATAAGATGATGATAGAAATTATGCACAGGGTTATCAACATGATCTACACAGTCTATTGGAAGGGTTGTCACCGGCGGAAGAAAGGTGCGCCAAGAATGATGTCAAGACGATTGGAGGCGCTGTTTCAGGAACCGGCAGATGTCCAGATGGGAGGTCAGGTCTCGGACTGGCGCCAGGCCGTCACTGACGGCGACGGCGGCTGGCGCATCGGAGCGCCCGTGCGTTCCTTTCGGCTTCCGGCAGTCGGTGCTGGTGGAGAGGAATGGGATGTTCCAGAATAGTTCGCAGGGATCATAGCCGATTTTGCTGTGGATGTCGACGTGGGTGGCGTAATCCGGCGCTTCTTTCGCCGTGTCCCACCAGGGATAGGCAAACCAGGCGCGGGGTTGCGCCGTCAGGACCAGTTCGCCGCTTTCGGCGTGGTCCAAACCGGCGTCCGCGGCGGAGCAGGCGCTGGCGACGCCGGGAAGGGCAGACAGAAGATTGCGCACGACCGGCGTTTCATCCGGGTTGCTGACGAAGACATGGGCGACTTGATGATCGCACATGGCGAAAGCGCGGCTGTCATAGAGGTTTGGATAGAGACGGCCGGCGATCTGGCGGCAGAGGAACAGCCCGGCGTCGCGCAGAGCGTGGTTCGGAAACACGGGCTGTTCCGCCATCGTGATGGCGTAATCGCCCCAGATCATGATGTCATAGCCCAGCCGCTCAGCCACTTGGACGAGGCCTTGGAGGCATTCGGCCAATACCTTGACTTCGGGGGCGATCCGGCGATGGTTGTCCGGACCGTGGCATTGCTGGCAGTAGTCGAGATGAGGCAGATAGGTCAGCAGGACGTCGGGAGTGTGCTTGCGCATGACGGCGAGAGTCGCGGCCGTGATCCATTGCGTCGACCGGCGGTTGGCGAGGGGACCCCAGTAGTCAGTCAGATTGAATGGCTTGCCGATGGCGCTGTTCAGCCAGGCCTCCAGTTCCGGCGGTCTCGTTTGGCAGGCTTGCAGCATGCCGCCATGATGTTTATGAATGGGCGCCGGGGAAATGAGGTAGTCGACGTCCTCTCCGAGATTGTGCTGGTGGAACAGCATGGCGGCCGTCCGCCCCTGGCGCCGGCACTCCGCCCAGATGCGTTCGCCGCTGACGAGGCGCGCCGACTGTTGCCAGAAGTCGACGCGCCGGGTGCGGCG
>JAKLHU010000342.1 GCA_022709995.1 Verrucomicrobiota bacterium
CGCCGGACGGCTGGTGGCGGCTCGGCGGCCGCCCGGCGCCCGGTGATTTCCGGCTCAGCTGCCGCATTGCCGGTGTCCTGGCTGAGTTGTCCAACCGTGGCTTGGTTGCGTTCCCGGCTTTGCCGGACACCTTGTCCGGACTGGGCGGCCGTATCGCCCGGCACTGGCAATCAGGCGGCGGCGCGGCGTTGGCTGCAACCGGTCGCGGCGGCGCTGGCGGCGGGGGCATCTATGACACTGCGGTCGCCCTGCGGGCGCTCTGCCGACTGGGACGCTGGCAAGACGCTCGGCCAGCCTATGCGGCGTTGAGAGACAGCCAGGACCCGGACGGCGGTTGGCGCGACTTCGCTGGGCTGGCCGATGACATCCAGACCACCAGCGCGGCCATGGCGGCAATGGCCGCCTTCCAGTTGACGTCGCCGACTGCATCGCCAGACCTGTTCGTCACCTCCGCCGGCGTCACCGTCCGGCAGCGGATAACCGAAAATGGAACCGAAGAATGGCAGGTGCAAGCCCTGATCTTCAACCAGGGCAATGGCGGCGCCGAATCTTTTCTGGTCAATTTCTACGGCGGGGCGGCAATGCCGGAATGTCTTCTGGCCCAGGCTGAGGTCACCCAACTCGGGCCCGGACGATCCGTCCGGGTGGATTGCCGCCTGGCAAAGGAAGAACTGCCGGAATGGCTGGTTGTCGCCGTCGATGCCGAAGGCCGGACGGCGGACCAGAACCGTGAAAACAATCTTTGCCGCAGCTTGGTGAGCGGTGCATCGAACAACGGCGTGCCGGAACCGGCCGCCGTCGCGGTTCTGGGCGGCGAACTGCGGCTGAATGGCGTCAAGTCGGAAGAGGTCATCTTCCTGGCCCCGGGCCAGGGCGCCGTCCTTTCCGGAACCGCCATCGCCAGGGGGTTTTCCGGCCCGGTCGAATATGCCTTTGCTGACAACGGCGACACCATCGCGTCCGGCTGCGTCGAGGTTGACGTGGGGCAGGGCAAGGTCATGGCGACGGAGTGGTTTCCGGAAGCCGGCCAGCACGTGCTGACTTTGACCCTGAAAGCCGTTGCCGATGAACAGGTGGCTGGCGCCGCCACGGCGCTGCGGGTGACGGTGATAGACGAGGGCGCCAGGCTGCAGACCTGGCGGTTTGCACAGAATGCCTGGCGGAAAAGCGCCACCTTCCAGGCGCGCGACTATGTTGAAATTGAACCCTTGTCAGCTGATCCGGAGGCCGAAACAACCATATGGGTGGAGGATGCCGATGGCGTATTTCTGGGAACGCCAGTGCCTTCGCCCGATCGCCCCGGGCGCCAGCACTGGCATACCGGAACTCGTGAACCGGGCGAATATCGCGCCTGCGGACGGTTTCGCCAGAGCCAGTCCGGCGCTCTCTTGGCCGAGGTGTCCACACCATTCACCATCGACCCGACGGAAATCTTTTCCGCCTTGACCATGACCGGAGTCAACCGGGAATATGTCCTGGCCTGCGGCCAAACCCTCGTTCTGAACGCCGGGGCGCAATGGCAGGTGTTGACGAACGTCCCGGGTACAACGTGCCGCTTGACCTGGCGCTGGGAGCATGAGGACGGCCGACCGGTGGACGGCCGGCCGGAAATCAGCCGCGCCGTGCCCGTGACTTTGCACACGCTGACCCAGCGTATTGCCACGCCCGAAACGATACCGGTTGCCTTCGCCGATGCAGGAATGTACCGATTGGCCTTGCTGCTGGCGGTCGGGGAGGAGGTGCGGTTGCGCGATCACATTACCTTCCAGGCCGTGGCCAGGCCCGTTCCCATGGTCGAGAACCGGGTGGTCCCCGACTGCGTCCAGACCGGCGCCGAACACGTCACCACGATCATCCGCCTGACGGTTGCCGACGCCGCCGGCGACCTGCTGCCGGGAGAGCCGGCGAGCTTTGCAACCGGGACTTTTTCGCCTTTTCTGGACGACGTCTCCGGCGTCGAAGTCGTGGTGCCGTTGCAGGACATTCGCGACCGGCAGGGCGTCCTGGTCACGTCCGGGGCGTTGGTCAGCCGGGTGGATTATGGCCGCTGCCGCGGCGATGCCGATTTGGCGCCCGAGCGGACCGAAGGGTCTGTTACTTTGCACCCGATCAGCCGGGGAGAAACGGTCCTGAGCTATGCCCCGACCGGAAACACCTTGGCGACTGGGGAGTGGTCGACCGTTGTCATCGCCATTCATCGGGCTCTGCCGAAGGGCGGCGGCTGGCAGCTCGGCCGGCAAATCGGTTCCCTGGAAGTGTATGTGACGGGGGTGAAACAATGACCATCAAGCCGATGCGCATCCTGGCCGCGCTGCCAGCCTGGCTGATTCTGGCGACGGTGCTCGCTCGGGCGGAAAACGACGGCTCGCCGCTGGCCTTGATCATGCCGCCATACGAAACGCTGTTCGGCCAGCGAACGTTTCCGTACTGGGCGGCTTTGACCGGCCCCCGCCAAGGTGACGTCGGCGGCACCTACCAGTGGAAAGCCATCCCCTCCAAACACGTCATCATGAGCCATGCCCAGATGGGGGAACCGAAGCTGTTTCCGGTCCGGACCATCCACGATGCCTGGAATCTCCAGGAGGACATCTACTTCCGGCTGGATGACGGCACGGACGAAGGCAGCGTGGTGCTGCACATCGAAGTCATCCTGCCGGACGGCACTCGCCGGCAGGGGCAAAAGGAGCACATCGTCAGAAACTGGGGCGACCCGCAAGGCCGCGAGGACATCCTGCAACGCCGGCGCTACTGCCTGGCCCGCGGTCTGCATTGGCTACAGAAACGGCAGCGCCCGACCGGCGGCTGGACAGACCATAACTGGGTCAACTACAGCGCCTTCCAGGAATACGACGATTTTTACGTCGACCCGCCGCCAACAGAACCGAAAACATCCGCCAACCAGCACCTGTTTGAACAGGATGACGGTTTTACCCTGGTCAATACTGCCGCCGCCCTCTGGGCCTTCGGCAACTGCGGCTTCGGCCTGGGAGACGTGAACGACAATCCGTTCCGCGGCACGGTCCAGGCAGGCATCGATTATGTCATGGCCAGAACGCGTCATGTCTCCCTCCCCGCCGGCGGTGACAACTACGACCATAATCGCAATGGCGAGGGCGTGACTTTCGGCCATGACCAGAAATACCAGGGCTACGTCCATCCGATGACTGTCGCCGGTCTGCTGGCCGCCGGACTGCCCGGACAGGCCGTGATGGTGGAAGGCGCCCCTGCCGTCCTGGCGGAGGTCGTCGAAGACGCCTATGACACCATGGCGCGGACACTGCTCTCCTGGGCCAAGGGCGGCTGGCCCTACCAGTATGACGTCAACCATGGTTTTGACCAGTCTATCGCGGGCTGGCACTATCTGGCCATCGACGCCGTCCAGCAGTGGGGAATACACGTTTCCCCGCGCATCTATCGCGAGTATATGTGGTTGCTGCAACGTCATTTTGATGATTCCATCGGATGGTTCTTCTATAATCGCGAATCGCCA
>JAKLHU010000343.1 GCA_022709995.1 Verrucomicrobiota bacterium
GGCTTGGCTGGTCCCGCCGCTTTCCTGTTCGCCTGGCTGGCCAGCCAGCACCTGTCAGTGCTGCCGTCGTGGTGTCCACTATTAAATCTGGCGGCCATGCCCTGCCCGTCCTGCGGCCTGACGCGCGCCCTGGCGGCACTGCTGCACGGCGACCTCGCCGTTGCCATGCAGTGGCACGCCTTTGCCCCGCTGATTCTGGCGCTGGCACTGGCAGCCTGGATCTGGATTCTGGGCCGCTTGACCGCGCCGCATGCTTTTCCGGCTTTGCCGCCCTGGTGGCGGCGCCGGCGCGTCTGGGTGACGGCGCTGGCCATATTCTCCGCGTATTATCTGCTGCGCATCTCCGGCTGCTGCCCTGTTCCCGACGGCTACTTCCCGCCATCTTCCCAGACGGGGACGGCGTCACGCCCGAGCCCCGTGCTTCCGGATCGGGACCCTCTGCCAGCACCGCCGCGATGACCGGCCCCCTGCCCCGGCGCGACGCCAACTCGAAAATAGTGACAAACGGCCTTTCGTCATGTTGCATTTTGAAAATAGTGATTTACACTATTTTTTGACGCGTACCGCCGAAGTCAGAGGTGAAGGCAAGTTGGTTACCCGGAAGTTATGCCCGCACCGATGAATAATGCGATTTGCATTCTGCTGTCACCGCCCTCTGATTCGAGCCATTGCGCCGAATGAACAAACCACGGCACCCATGTCAAGGAGGTCACGATGTTCTGTCGAAATTGCGGCAAGGAAGTCCATCCCCAGGCCGTCGCCTGCCCAAGCTGCGGCGTTCCGCCAAAAGCCGAAAAGAAGTTCTGCTCCAATTGCGGCGTGGAAACAGACCCGAACCAGGTCGCCTGCACCAAATGCGGCGTCTCCCTGGCCAATAAAGCAAGCAATCCCTTCCAGGGACCCAAAAACAAGCTGGTCGCCGGCCTGCTGGGCATTCTGCTGGGCGGTTTGGGCATTCACAAATTCTACCTGGGCTACAACAAGGAAGGCATCATCATGCTGGTTGTAACCCTGGTCGGAGGCACGGTCACCTGCGGGATCGGCTACGGTCTGGTCTCCATCGTCGGTATTATCGAAGGCATCATCTATCTGACCAAAACCGACGAGGACTTCGAACAGACCTACGTGAAAAATCAAAAACCCTGGTTCTAATCACATCGGCTATAAACGAACCGAACGAACACGCGAAATCCCGCCGGAGTCACATCCCCCGGCGGGATTTTTTGTTGTGTCAGATGATGGTCTGGACATGACAGACCGCTGGACATGACAACACCCAAAACCTGTCGGGCCTTGCCCAAGGGTGAAACTTGCCCAGACAAGGCCCGGATTTTCCATGTCTTCCGCCACCGCAAACATGGCAGCCAAGCCAGGGAATGACGGCACCGGGCCAAGGACGGGCCGTCTCCCGGCATGGACTGTCCGGAAACGGCCGGCGGGCAGGAGGGGGTTGCCGTCCTGCCCGACGGCTCCGGGCTCAGAACGTCAGCGTGGCCTGGAGTCGCGCCCAAACGCTGTCCTGCCCATGGACATAATAATCTCCGGCCTTGAAATGCGCCGCTTCGGCCGACAACGCGAGGTTGTCAAACAGCTTATAGTCGACAAAGGCGCTGAACAACGTGCCCAGATAATGGCCGCCGCCCGTGCTGAAGTCCGTCTCGTTGGCCATCAAGGCGGCCAGGACGCCGGTGAACTTCAACTTGTCGGTCAGATTGAGGACAAAGTCGCCGCGGTACATGTTGAGATTGGTCCAGACGCCATTGTTCATGATCGTGAGCAGTTCTTCGCGCCAGAGCGGGCATTCCATCATCAGCGAGTTCCAGCCTTCGCTCTTGCTGGTGTCCGACTTGTCGCCGGTCAGCGACAACAGCTCGAAGCCCAGCGAGGGCTTGAACATGGTTTCCGGGGGCAGATGATACCGCAGCCGGGCATCGAACATCATGCCCTGATTGCGGCCACCCTCGTAGTTGCGCCCGCCTTGGCGGGCGAGCTCCAGGCTGTAATCGAAATTGTCGTTGAGGCGGCCGAAGACGCGACCGCCGACCGTGTGCAGGCTGAGATTGGTGTCCACCGGATGATTGCGTTCGCAGGATTCGCGGCTGTCCGAAAAATCATCTTCAACGTCGTTAAACATATAGTATACATCGACATTGAGCTGCGCATCGACCTTGTGCGTCCAGTACGCGCCCAGCGTGAAAATATCGCCGGCGCGCAGCCGCCGGTTCTGGTCGTTGATGAATGCCAGGCGATCTTTCCACTCGTTGTAAAAGGAAAAGAGCGTGACGGTGTCGGTCTCGGTTTTATAGCGCAGGACGGCGCCGTCGTGATAGACGGTGCGGCCCTGGTCATAGGGCGTTCCCTCCGACAACAGCATGCCGTTGCCAAAACCAAGCTCCTGACGCCCAAGAGTCAAGCTCAATCCACTCCCCAGCAGGTCGACGAATTGAATGTTCAACAGGTCGAGAATGACTTCATCCGGAAATTCCCAGGTGGCCGCATCGTTGTCATTCGGATCGCCGATATGACTGTTGACCTTGTGCGAACGATTCACCAACCGGACATTCAAACTGATCCCCTCGGGCATCTCCAGACGCGCCCAGGCACGCGTCCGCACCCGCAAATACTCAACCGCCGGACCGGCCGGCGCCGTGCCGTCAACCCAAATCACATCACGATTGAAACCCTCGTAGCGAGCCCGGACGTCACCACCCAGAGCCAACCGGAAATCATCGCCTAAATCAAAACTGTACTCGCCAAACGCAAAATGCCCAGCCCCTAAAAACAGGAACAACAGCAATACCGGCAACTTTGTCATTTTCATGGTCTTTCTCCGTTTGCAAAAGACGTGGATGACTCCCGATCCCTTCAACCAAGCGATAATATACTCGCGTTCTATCCAATTAGAACAGAAAAAACGGTTTTTTTTGACGCTTTGGCGAATTTTGTCGATCTCGGGGCTGATTTGAGGTCGGAAATTTGTTTTGGCAGCGGTTGTTTTTTGCCCCCGGTGCGGTTCTCGCCTGCCGGTTCTGTCGTTTCGGCCGGCTCGGACGAATTCTTTCACGGGGCCGCGTTATGCCGGATTTCGAGTGACTTCAGCTGCCCCTTGAAAAATGTAAGCTGACGCGGAGTGATGAATTTGTCCTGAGTGCGGACGCCGCCGAACCATGCTGCTCCCGACTTGGCGGCGCGCAGGGACAGGGGTTGAGTGACGCTCTTGTCATTGACGGTCAGGCGGATGTTTTTCAAGTCATAGGCGACTTCGACCTGGTTCCATTGGCCAACCGGGAAATCGAGTTCCGTGGTCAAAGTTTCGATTGGATTGAGGAGATTCCGCCCCATGTGCGCGAAAGCGGCCGCCAGCTTGCCGTTTTTCACGTGGTCGATGTCCAGCACGATTTCGCGAGGCTTGTCGATTCGAGTGTTGTCGATGCTGACGATACTGAAGCGCTTCTCCGTCGTGCCGGCGGGAAGCGAGAG
>JAKLHU010000344.1 GCA_022709995.1 Verrucomicrobiota bacterium
GCCGTCCAGCAGAAGCGCCTGCGCGCCATCGTCCGCCACACGGACCAGAACAACGCCTTCTTCCACCGCCGCTACCAGGCGGCCGGAATCGACAGCGCCGGTTTCCGCGGCCTCGAAGACCTCCAGGCCCTGCCGTTCATGAGCAAAATCGACTTCCGCGAACAATATCCCGACGCCATGTGCTGCGTGCCGAAAAACACGATCGCGGAAATGCACATGTCCAGCGGCTCGACCGGCACCCCGGTCGTCATGCTCTATACTCTCAACGACGTCAACCAATGGGCGGAATGCATGGCCCGCTGCTACTGCATGGCCGGCGCCCAGCCCGGCGACGTCGTCCAGATCACCCCGGGACTGGGCCTGTTCAACGGCGGCTTCGGATGCTTCCACGGCGCCCGCAAACTCGGCATGTTCATCGTCCCCACCGGACCGGGCAACACCCAGCGCCAAATCACCCTGGCCCAGGACCTGAAAACCAACGTCGTCGTCAGCGTCGTCTCCTACGGCATCCGCATCATGGAAATGGCCCAGCAGATGAACGCCGCCCTGCCCGACCTGAAAGTCGGCATCTTCGGCGCCGAAACCTTCTCCCCGGCCATGAAGGAACGCATCCGCTCCGGCCTCGACATCGACGTCTTCGACATCTACGGCATGACCGAAACCGGCGGCATCGGCACCCTCGGCCAAGACTGCTGCGCCCATAACGGCACCCATGTCTGGGAAGACCACTACATCGTCGAAATCATCGACCCGACCACCCAAAAGCCAGTCGCCGACGGCGAACTGGGCGAACTGGCCATCACCTCCATCACCCGCGAAGCCATCCCCGTCATCCGCTTCCGCACCGGCGACCTGACCAGCGTCCTCTCCCGGCAAACCTGCGACTGCGGACGAACCCACGTCCGCCTCGCCCCCATCAGCGGCCGCGTCGACGACATGATCATCATCAAGGGCGTCAACATCTTCCCCTCCCAGGTCGAACAGTCCCTGATGAAAATCCCCGGCGTCCTCCCCCAGTACCGCATCATCGTCAACGACAACCACGGCGTCAAGGAAATGTACATCGAGGTCGAAGCCGAACCCGGCGTCACCGGACACCAGGTCGTCAAACAGCTCCGCGAAGACCTCGGCTTCTCCCCGGACGGCGATGTGTTCCCGGCCGGCGCCATCCCCCGCCAGGAAGGAAAAGCCAAACGCGTCATCTACCAAAAGGACGGAGTGGAAATCTGACATGCGACAACTCTTTTCCGGCAACGAAGCCATCGCCCGCGGCGCCTGGGAAGCCGGCGTCAAAACCGCCTTCGGATACCCCGGCACCCCCTCGACGGAAATCCTGGAAAATTTCGCCCGCAATCCCGACGTCTACGCCGAATGGTCGCCGAACGAGAAGGTCGCCCTGGAAGCGGCGGTCGGCGCGGCCCTGGCCGGCGCCCGCTCCTTCGTGACCATGAAGCACGTCGGCCTCAACGTCGCCGCCGACCCGCTCATGACCCTGTCCTATATCGGCGTCCGCGCCGGACTGGTGATCGTGGTGGCCGACGACCCGGGACAGCATTCCTCCCAGACCGAACAGGACACCCGCCATTACGCCCGCCTCGCCAAGGTCCCGATCGTCGAACCCGGCAACGCCGGCGAATGCCGCGAATACATGCTCCGGGCCTTCGAACTGTCCGAGAAATACCGCTGCCCGGTCATCCTCCGGTCAACCACCTGCGTCAGCCACTCGCGCTTCCTGACCGACACCGCCGAACGCCAGGAACATCCCTTCCCGCCCTTCACCCCCAACCCCTCCCAATATGTGCCCTTGCCCCTCTGGGGACGCAAACTCCGCGTCAAAGTCGAGGAACGACTGGATGCCCAGACGGCCGACAACGCCGCCGACCCGGCCTGGCACCGCGAATTCACCCGCCAGCCCGACCTCGGCATCATCTCCTCCGGCGTGACCGCTTTGCACTGCCTCGACGTGTTTCCGGAGGCGACCATCCTCAAGCTCGGCTGGTCCTGGCCCTTCCCGGACAACCTCCTGCGGGCCTTCGCCGCCAAGGTCAAACGACTCGTCGTCATCGAAGAAGGCGACCCAATCCTGGAAGAGCACGTCCGCTCTCTCGGCCTCCAGGCCGACGGCAAGAACGTCGTGCCCCGGACCGGCGAACTGACCCCCGCCCGCCTGACTGCGGTCAAGGCCGCGCTCGACGGCCAGGACGCCGCCCTGCCGGCGCCGCTGCCGGCGGCCGCCGACCTGCCGACCCGGCCGCCGATCCTCTGCGCCGGCTGCCCGCACCGCGGCGTCTTCTACGCTCTGACTCAATTCGACGTGGTGGTGACCGGCGACATCGGCTGCTACAGCCTGGGCGTGTTCCCGCCGCTGTCCCGCACCGACGTCATCCTCTGCATGGGCGGCGGCTTCACCATGGCCCACGGCATGACCAAGGCCGGCGAAAAACGGCCGGTCGTCGGCATCGTGGGCGACTCGACCTTTTTCCACTCCGGCATCACGGGCCTGCTGGATATCGCCTACAACAGGGGCGCGAGTGTCATCATCGTGGTCGACAACCGCACCACCGCCATGACCGGCCACCAGGATCACCCGGGCACCGGCTGCACCCTCCAGGGCCAGGAAACCACCGCCGCCTCCATCGAAGCCATCGCCCGGGCCTGCGGCATGACCAGAATCAAGGTCGTCAATCCGTATGACATCGCGGAAACCACCCGCGTCCTCAAGGAGGAGCTGTTCGTCCAGGAGCCGTCTCTCATCATCTCCCGGGCGCCCTGCGTCCTGAAGGAAAAAAAGGCCATCGGCAAGCCCCATGCCATCGACCAGCAGAAATGCAAAAACTGCCGTGCCTGCCTGAAACTGGGCTGTCCGGCCATTGAAGCCGCTGACAAACGCACCAAGCCAGCCATCAATCAGCAGCTCTGCACCGGCTGCTCGCTGTGCGCCCAGGTCTGCCGTTTCGGCGCCATTTCATCATGACCCAGCCAGGAGGGTAGAGCATGACGAACGCCCCCCGCCTCTTCCACGCCTTCCTGAACACGGACAGCCCGCCCCGCGCCCGCCGCGCCCGCGGCGTTCTCGCCGCCATGACCGCGCTGGCGGCGACTTGCTTGCTGACGGCCTGCGTCTCCAATCCCAATGCCCTTACCAGCGCCAACAACCCCAGGCCTGACCAGAGCCGCTGGCTGGATGAAAACCTCGTCATCAACACCGTCGTCCAGTGCGTCAACAACGCCGACTTCGCTTCCCGTCGCCCCCAGGCCGTCAAGGAATACGCCGGGCTGCTGCGCATCTGCTACATGACGGTTTCGGAAGGCGGCGTCGACATCGACGCCGGCGCCCGAGCCCTCAACTTCATTCATAAAATCCACCGCGACGCCAACGGCGACCGGAAGCTCTGGCAGGATGCCGTCGAACGCGCCAAGGATACCAGCAATGACGCCGGGCGGCTGCCCGGGCTGCCCATCCCCACGGAATTCCGCTG
>JAKLHU010000345.1 GCA_022709995.1 Verrucomicrobiota bacterium
GTCGTCATGGCGGAGGTCTTCGGCGTCTACGGCAATGGTCTGACGCCGGCCGAAATGCGCTGGCTCGCCGACTTCCTGCTGGTCCGCGGCGTCACTTCCTTCGTGCTCGGCGTCTATCCTTATTCCACCGAGGGTCCGCGCATGAGCGAAGAACGGCCGCACTTCGGAGCCATGAACCCGCTCTGGAAATACCAAACCGAATTCCACCAGTATCTCGAACGGTCCTGCTTCCTGCTGGCCCAGGGCAAGCCCGGCATCAGCACGGCCTTCCTCTTCGACATCCGGTCCATCTGGTGCGGCGGCCATACCGCCAGCCTGGCCGTCGCCGCCCATCTCGACATGTCGCGAAGACTGCTCGAACGCCAATGCGATTTCGACTACATCGACGACGACCAGCTGGCCACGGCCAAGCTCACCGGCGGTTCTCTCAAGATCGGCCGCATGACGTACGACACGATCGTCCTGCCACCGTCCGACTGGATGACCGAACCGGCCCGGCGGCAGGCGGCCGCGTTCCAGAACGCCGGCGGCCGCGTCGTCGGCGAGGACGACCTGGACACGGTCGCGCCGGTGGCGACGGTCGAGCCCGCCTGCCCCGGCCTCCGCGCCTGTCGGCGCGACCTGGGCCGGCAGTCGGTCTACTTTTTCTGCAACGAAGGCACCACCCCCGTCACCGCGACCATCACCCTGCGCGAACAGGACAACGTCGCCCTCTGTTCTCCGGCCGACGGCAAGTTCTACGCCGTGCCCGCCACCGCCGGGCGCTTTGCCTGGACCTTCCCCGCCGGCGGTTCCGCCCTGTTCCTGACTGGCGCCAAAGCCGACGCCGAACTGCCCCCCGAACCAACGCCATTCCTGACGCTCGCCGACGGCTGGACGCTCCGGCCGCTGCTCCAGGTACAAGCGGAAAAAAACGACTATGAAACGATCGCCTTGACGGCGCCCGCCCAGCCGACGGTCCTCGGCGACTGGCGGCGTCGGCTCGGCGACGACTTCAGCGGCGATGCGCTCTATGCGACGGAATTTCTCAGCCCGACCGCCGGCCCGGCCGTCATCGACCTGGGGGACGTCCGCTACGCCGCGTCACTCCGTATCAACGGCCGGAAGCCCCAGACGAAATTTCTGCCGCCATTCCGGTTTGAGGTCGAGCTTCGCCGCGGCCTGAACCGCCTGGAGGTCACGGTCAGCAACACCCTGGCCAACTGCCTGTCGACGCCGGCGGTGGCCCGGCGCTTCCAGACCATCATCCCCCTATGCCCCTACGAGGAGAGGCAGCGCCGCTTTGAACAGGACAGCCTCGCCAGCGGCCTGTTCGGACCTGTTACCATCTGCCACTGAACAAGTTCCGTCAATTCACCTCCCCAACACAAACCCGCCCGGGAACACCATGTCCGCCAGATTCTCCGCACCCA
This sequence comes from Verrucomicrobiota bacterium, assembly GCA_022709995.1. Taxonomy (GTDB): domain Bacteria; phylum Verrucomicrobiota; class Lentisphaeria; order Oligosphaerales; family Oligosphaeraceae; genus JAAZKI01. The sequence goes on from JAKLHU010000345.1 coordinate 1,413, forward strand.
TCCTGCTGCCGCTGCTGTTCCTCTTCCTCGGCGCCGGCGCCGTCCTGGCCGCCCCGGTCGACAATGCCTGGCAACCGAAAAAAAAGAAGATCATTGAGCTGTCCTGGTCCAATCCCGACGTCGACTATCTCGTCGCCAACGTCAGACGCATGGAGGCCGAAGCGCCGCTCGACGGCATCACCATCCGCTTGTATGGCCGGACGCGGCAGGTCAACGGCAAGGACTACGTGCCGGGAACCCCGACGGCCTTCGGCCGCGAACCGTGGCAGGCCGACGACTTCGCCGACGCCGTCGCCAAACTGAAAACCGTCACCTTCACCCGATTCACGGACAATTTTTTGCAGGCGACGGTCCGTCCCGGCGACGTCGACTGGTTCCGCGACTCCGATTGGGACGCAGTAGCCGGGCACTTCGCCATCCTGGCCAACATCGCCAAGGAGACTGGCTTGCGCGGCATCGTCTTCGACCCCGAGGAATACGCCAAGCGGTTCTGGGACCATGCCCGGCTCGAAACCGACCAGGATTTCGCCACGACCGCCGCCATCGCCCGCCGGCGCGGGCGCCAATGGGGCGAGGCGATCTTTCGGGAATACCCCGACATCGTCCTCTTCTGCCTGCATCTGTTCACCCTCGGCCACCCGGAGACCTCCCTGACCTCGGCCTTCTTCAACGGCATGCTCGATGTCCTGCCACCAACCGCCACCGTCGTCGAAGGCCATGAAAACGGCGGCTACCGCGCCAAAAACGCCGCGGACATCGACGCGGCCAGACTCGACAAGGACTGGAATGCGCTGCCGCGCGTCGCCGCCGAAAACGTGGCCAAGTACCGCCTGCAGGTGCAACTGGCGTTGGCATTCTACGTCGACGCCATCTTCATCCAGGACAATTCCTGGCACCAGATTCTGGGTCCGGAAGCAGACCGCGACCCGGCCGGCTTCCTGCGCCGGCAACTCAATCGGGCCTTGGACGTATCGGACGAATACGTCTGGCTCTGGAGCGAAAAATGCAGCTGGTGGAGCCAATCCATCCGTCCGTCCATCACCCAGACCTGGGAGGACATCCAGCCCGGGGCGCTGGCTGCCGTGACCATCGCCCGCCAACCCGAGAACTTCGACTTTGCAGCGGCCAACCTGCTGCCAAACCCGCGGCTGAAGGACAACGGCGAGCCATGGATGTTCTGGCAAACCGGCAAGCCGGAAGTAAAGCCCGGTCGCGACCTCCGGGCCGACGGGCTCCTGCAACTGGCCGGCGTCAACGAGGGCTGCTTTCACCAGAACCTGCCGGTGGAGCCGGGCGCCACCTATATTCTCAAGGTCACCGGGCGCTACGAAACGCCGACGCACGGCTTCGCCGCCGCCGTGGTGACGTACCAGAACAGCCAGGGTGCCTGGGAGCATAACCACCAGCAAACCGTCTCCCTGCCCAAAAGCAAGGTCGGTGAATGGGTGACGGCCATCCGGGTGTTCCGGGTGCCAGCAGGCGTTGCCACCATGTCGTTCCAGCTCGCCGGGACTTGCCTTGGCGACGGCGTCGTTTCCTTCCAAGAAGCCTATCTGGCCCGCTACTGACGCCAAGTGCCCACCACCGGCGACGACGCCTCCGAGGAGGCACGGCCCCTGGCCACTTCCCCGCGCGTCCGCCGGCAGCGTCTTCCGGGACGGCTCAGCGCTGGAAGGTATGTTCTCCCGACCCGACCCGGTCGAAAACCAGCCAGCCAGGCTCGCGCCGGGAGGCCGCCGCCGGAGTGCCGTCCACGAGGGCCATGCCGCCGGCTCTGCCGCAATCCGGAATCCACACCTGGGCGGTCACGTTGGCGGGCAGGCGCGTCGTCAGGTGGAAGTCCTGTCCCGGATGCTGCCGCAGGCAGACCTCGACGGCGCCACGGATGGTCGGCAGCTTCAAGGCCGCAAATTCCAAGGGCCCGGGCTGGGGGTGGATGCGCAGGTGACCGAAGCCGGGTTCCAGGGGCGTGACGCCCATCAACCCGCGCGGGATGATGTTGGCCGGGGCGGCGCCCCAGGCGTGATTCCAATCCTGGTT
>JAKLHU010000346.1 GCA_022709995.1 Verrucomicrobiota bacterium
AAGGTTGGCAGCTCAAAGCGACGCAGGATGAAATTGGCAATTCCGTAGAAGCATTCCAGGGTTTCCCAGGCATGGGGTCCGTTCCAGGCCAGAAGTTCTGTCGCATCCGGTTGGCCGGCAGTGCGATAGATGTCCAGCAGGCGATGATGCAAAGCGAGGACGACATCGCGCGGGATCATCGGGTCGCCCCGGCCGGCGGCCACCAGCAGGGGCTTGGGCGCAAGGCAGCCCAGCAGATGGCGCATTTCAAACTGCTTGAGCACGCCCGGGAAGATGGTGCAGGGACACAAGGGCCGTTCCTTGCGGGCATTGTATTCGAAACTGTGCGGGAAACCCGAGGGGGCGGCCAGGGCGATGTCGTCATACGCCATGCCGCACATGAACATCGTGGTCTGGCCGCCACCGGAGTTGCCGAACAGGCCGATGCGGTTGCGGTCGAAACACGGCTGTTGCCGCAGGTAATCCAAATGCCCCAGGGCCTCCAGAACAATCAGCCCGCCGACCGTCGTGCCGCAGGTAAAGGGCTCGTAAGCCTCCGTGTGTCCGATGGCCTGCCGCTCTCCCAGGCCCATCACATCCGGAACCAGGACGGCGACTCCGGCCGCCGCCAGCAATTGCGCCATGGACTGGTGTGCGGCGCGAAATTTGCCCTGGCTGGCGTGGCCGTGATTGAGCAGCATGGCCGGCCACGGGCCGGGGCCGCGCTTGGGAAGATACAATAGGGACGCGCCATAAATGTGCGGCCAGGATTCAAAGCGCTGTTTTTGCACCAGAAAGTCGCCGCCGTCATGTTCGGAAACCATGTGCATCGACACCCGCGGCCGCCATTCCGGCCGTATCCGCAGGGTCGCGTAGACCCGTCTTTTGATTTCCGTCTTGGCGTCGGCAGTCACCGGTTCCGGGCAGTCGCAATTGGCGCATGCCGACCAGATCCTACGTTCCAGTTCTTGAAAGTCATGATTCATGCCAGTCTCCGGGGCTGATTGGCAGCGACGGTCGGCCAAAAGCCGCGGTGAGCACGCCGACACGTGCCGTTCCGGCCGTCGTCAGGGCGAAACGCGCGGCCGCCTTCGTTGGGTCGGCCATGGTTATTCCAAGCGCCGAAGCACGATGTTGTCGACAAAGGCGAAGAGGCCGGCTTTGCCTGGTCCGACCACGACATACAGGCTTACCGCGGAGACGCCCGCTTTTATTTCGAAGCCGGTTTCGGCCTCGACCCAGAAATCGCCGTCGGGCGACGGCTTGGCGACCGCGCTGGCGAGGGTTCCCGCGCCGCCGGCGGCGACCCGGAGGCGCACATGCTCGACTCCGGCATCCATGCAAGCGTCGAAGCTGATGCTGTAACGGCCGGGGACGAGCTCCACTTGCGGTTTGAAAATGCCGATGCCCTCCTCGACATCAGCGGCCAGACGAAGGCTGAATTTGTCAAAAGACGCCGTCTTCTGGCTGATTTCGACAAAACGGTCGCGGGCGAGCCAGCCATCCATGTCCGGCAGATCGAACGAATTGCGGAAAAGCAACGGCGAACGGCCGGCTTCCTGCTGGCCGGCGGCGGCCTTTTCCGCGTACCGGGCCGTCTGCAGCCAGATTTTTTTCTCGCTGCCGGCGAAGGCATTGGGCCAATTGGCCACGAGACGGCTCCGGTTGGCGGTGCGGAAGTCGAGCAGTTTCCGGGCGGCTTCTTCCAGAGTGTTGGCCTGCCCGGCCAGGCTGAGCTGACCCTGGGTCATGAAATCGTAAAGCAGAACCGCGTGCTGCTGGGCCAGCAACAGACGCCCAAGGCGGGTGCGGACGGCATCGGAATCATCCTGCAGCAGAGCCGATTCGAGAATGGCAGTGGCGGTCAGCATCCGTTCCCGGGAAAAGAATTTGGCGGCATTGGCGACGATCCGGGCCGACATCTGGTCGTCGTCGAGCAGTTCCTGGCCTTGCTGGCGCAGTTCCGCGGCGGCGGCCTGATGGCGTCGGGCGCCGTCCTCGCGGTGGAACGCGTAGAAGGCCTTGACGGCGGCGGCGGCCTTGCCGAAGGCGGCGCAGTACTCGTCTTCGATCTCGGCAAAGGTCCGTTCCGGAAACGCGATCATGCGTCCGACCACAAAGTGCTCGAAGTCGAGCACGGGATTGCCGGGGCCGCAGTCATAGTCGGTCCCCCACAGGTTGAATTGCCGGGCGGTCTGGAATTTGTCATAAATGAGCTGGTCACAGCCCCGGAAGAACATGCCGCGGTAGCACAGGTCGTTCGGCCGGAGAAAGACATTCTTCGCGCCCAGGGCTTTCCAGCCGGCGAACATTTTTTCATTGTCGTCGGCCAGGTTGGGGACGATGCCAAACAGCATGTGATCCGGGAATTCGACCTTTTCGCGGCGGGCGGGCTGCCGGTAGTAACTGTAGATGTAGGCCACGAGCATGACGTCGGGGCGGATTTTGACGGCGCGCTCGGCCACGCGGTTCCAGAAATAGAGCTCGCGGTCAGTGAGGTGGTCGTAGAAATTCTCATGGTCGCGGCGGACGTCCAGCTGGCGGCAGGCCGGGCAAAAGCAGTACCCCGGCGTGCCGTCGTTGGGGCAGACATTGAGGAATTTGCCGGCGCCTTTTTCCTGCCAGACGGCGACGACCTTGTCGGCGACGGCGGGATTGGACACGCAGAGCTTGACGGTTTTTTTCTGGGCCTGGGGGATAGTGCGTTTTCCGTACGGGTTCATCCCGAAGTATTCGGGGTGGTCTTTGCCGTACAGATCCCACCAGTCGGTGTAGGCGTGCCCATAGCGGAATTTTGTTTTGACGCCGTGGTGCAGGCGTTTCATCCAAGTGTCGTTGTCCCTGGTGCGGACGGCGCAGTCGTCTGCGCCAGGTCGCAATTCGGCCGGGGCGAAGGCATCAGCCAGTGGCTCGAATCGCCAGTAGCCGATTCTCTGGCCGACCATCTCAAAAGGCAGCGTCCAAGCGAAATTCTCCTGTTCCGGAAGATATACGGCCGTTTGCCGCTGGTAGACGATGCCGTCTTCGCCGGGGCGCAGCCACGTGACGCCGAGCTTCCGCTCCAGAAAAAAATCAACGGCGTTCAGGATGCCGTGGAATTGACCGGCCTTGCTGTATCCCCAGAAGAACACCTGGCCGGCGCGGATGGCGTAGCGTGCCTCGCCACGTTGGACCGGCGCCTGGTCGTCCGGCGCCGGAGCGCCGATGACGAACTGTTTTTTTCCGGCGGTCGCCGTCTTGACCAGGGGCACGTCGACGGCCGCGATCAATTTCAAATGATAGGCCAGCTCCTGCGCGGCCTCCGCCGTGAACTCGTTGTCCCGGGCCAGAACGATTTCCGTTTCGGAAAACGCATATTCGGCGGCCGACACCGCCAAGGCGGACAGACAGACTGACAAGGCCACTATGTTCCGCATCGCCGTGAACTCCTGTTTGGTGGT
>JAKLHU010000347.1 GCA_022709995.1 Verrucomicrobiota bacterium
CCCGCCTGCAGTTCCGCCTCCCCAACGGCCACTATGACGCCATCTACGTGCTGGCCACCAGCGCCAAACGCCCGGACCGGCTCAATCGCCTGACCGCCATCTTCTACCGCCCCGGCGCCGGCTTCCCGCAATGCTTCACGCCCGCGGAGACCATCCGCGACGACGGCGCCCTCCAAGTCATCCGCATACCCGTCCGCCCCGACCAGCTCCGCCAATTCGCCGACCGCGAGATTCTGGAATTGGAATTGACGGGCGAGACGCATGTCTACCGCAATTCCCCGGATCCCTTGCACTACAGCCGCCACGGCGCGGGCCTGCCGCCGGGCCTCAAGGTCTATGCCATGACCATGCACCGGGCGCCGCTGCACGTCGACATCGTCCCGGAAAGCTTCGGCCACCAATGGGTCGGCAGCGCCAATCCTGCCTACAAGGTCGACATCGCCAACACGACCGACCGGAATCGCCGCGTCGACCTGCGCCTCGACACGGTCAGCTACGACGGCGCCGAACGCCACACGCTGACGCAGACACTGGCGATACCGGCTCAACGCTCAACCGCGACGCGCTTCGACCTGCCCCTGAAATTGTTCGGCTGGCATCGGGTCGTGCTGACCGTCGGCGAGCAGACGTATGAACAGGCGCTGGTCAAAATCCGCCCGCGCCGCCAGAAAGCCAAGACCTTTTCCGAACCCGGCTTCCAGTTCGGCATCTGGACGCCGGGCACGCTGCACTACAACCTCGGCCTGTACGACGCCCTGCGGCTGGCCGCCCCGCTCGGCATCACCACCGTCGCCGGCCGCGCCTGGCTCCTCAACGACCCCAGCCTGGCCAAGCTGGCAAAGGACTACGGCCTGCGCAACTACTACGTGTCCGCCCTCGGCGCGCACAACCAAGACCTCGACGTCCCGGAGCTGGAACAAAAGCTCGTGGACAACCGCTGCGTGCCTTCGGACGTCAATGCGCCGACCTACCAGGTCGTCTTCGCCGAGCCCGGCGGCATCTCCTCCTTCCACAGCCGGCCGGAATACTACGGCGACCAGGACCCGGGCCGGACGCCGGAGCAGGAAGCCAAGTACCAGGACTACAAACGCATTCTGCTCAATTTCCACCAGGTCTTCACCCGCCATTTCCCGGACCGCAAGATTCTCATGCCCTGGGGCGACCCGGCGTTTGCCATCCCCTTCCTCGAAGACCCGGAGACCCGGGACAAATTCGACGGCGTGGCCTATGACAACGGCTTTTTCGACCGCCTGCCGGAAATGCAATTCCACCAGTGCTCCATCCACCGCTACGCCATGTTCGCGGAGGCCTGGAAGAAATACCGCCAGGGCAAGCCGATCGCGCTCACGATCGAGGGCCCATGCCTGGGCGGCGTCAAGGAAGGCGCCCTCACCGCCGATCAGCACGCGCAGCACACCCTGCGCTGCATTCTGCTGCTGGCCGCCTACGGCGTCGACCGCTTCTTCGCCAGCATTCCGACCTGCCCGGAACCGGCCTCCTACTGGGGCGAGCAGCACTACGGCGGCGGGGGCCGCCACCGTATCACCCTGGCCCCCTACCCCGTCGTCGCCGCCAGCGCCACCCTCATCCGGCACCTGCTCGACATGCGGTTCGACCGCTGGGTCGACGTGGGTTCGCTGTCGACCTACTGCCTGCAGTTCCGCCACGTCGACACCGGCAAGCCGCTCCGCGTCCTGTGGACGATCCGCGGCCGCCGCCCCGTCACCATGACATACACCCAGGCGTATGACGCCATGGACAATCTGCTGCCCCGCACCGGCCTGGTCCTGGACCAGATGCCGATCTTCGTCTACGGCGCCGAAGGCGACGTCCAGCTCGGGACGCCGGACCATGCCGACGCCGCCCTGCCGGCCGCCCGTGCCGTCCTGGCCGATGCCGGCCAGCGCGCCCGGCTGGCGACCCCGGCGCCGGCCGAAGCGCCGGTCGCCCTCGAACTCGGCGTCATGGCCGAGCTGTTTCCCGGCCATTCCACCAACGCCGACCTTGAATACGTCGATTCCTTCCCCGCCGCGATCCGCCGTTTCCCCGGCGACATGACTCTGGAGCGTTCGGCCAACGGTCTGACGATCGCCCTGCCGCCCCAGGCCGTCGACCGCGGCGTCATGCCCTATTACGTCACGTTGCTGCCCCGCCAGCCCATTGTCATCCCCGGCAAGGCGCACGGCATCACCATGGAAGTCACGGCGGCGTCCGACTGGGGGCGCGTCGTCTACGTCCTGCGCGACGCCAAAGGGGAAAAGTTCATCAGCGTCGGCACGCGCAACACCTGGAACAACGACGACACGCCGAACGCCAGCAGCTTCAACTTTGACGGCACCCGCCTGGTGCGCTTCGAGCTGCCCGCGAATTTATCCTGGGACGGCTTCCGCGAAATGGGCTCCACCTGGTGGGGGATGTATGGCGGCGACACTATTGCGGACCTGCCGTTGAGCATTGAAAAAATCCACATCGAGCGGCGTCGGCGCGTGATGTACGTCAATTCTTTGGAGCCGGTTCCGGAAACCAAAGTCACTCTCGGCCGCCTCTATGTCGAATACGCGTCGGCAGCCCGGCTGGACGTTCCGGCGCCGGTCACGATGCCGGCGGCGCCGGTCCTCGCCAATCCGCTCAATCCAATCGCTGACCTGGCCGCCGGCGCCACGCTGCCGGCCACGGCCATCACCGCGGTCGTTGACCCGGATCATTATTATGACGGCACCCGCGGCATCTTCCACTTCCAAGAAGTCCCGGCCGCCGCCTACTACGACATCTATTTGAGCCTCAAGCCCGACGGCGCCAACGCCATCAAGCTCGGCAGCCGCCTGAACGGCTCCGGCAAGCTCGTGAACGGCTTCCTCCCCGACACCGACTTCTATGCCTTCGTCATCTATTACGACCAGGACGGCAACCACTCGCGGCCGTCCGCGCCCTTCAAGCTCAACTTGAAGGACACCTTCGGCAACAAGTGACTGCCGCGCACGCCGCCGGTGGCGACGCGGCACTTTTCCCGGGGCCAAGGTGGCGCCTCCGGCCCGGAGGCGCCCAAGCGTCAAAATGATTATAGCTCAAGTCTTTGCGGGAACTGGCGTGGTGGCGACGCGGCACTTCTACCGGGCCAAGGTGGCGCCTTCGGCCCGGAGGCGCCCGAGCGTCAAAATGATTATGGCTCAAGTCTTTGCGGGAACTGGCGTAGTGGCGACGGAGGGCGAGCACGGGCCGGAAGCCCGTCTGGAGTTTGACAAAAGTCCGGAGTGCGGCGACCGGGCTTGACCTGGCTCGCCGTACCTACCCAGGAATGATAATTTTCCCCGATACTGAAATAGCCGATTCGCCGAGCCAGGCGTTGGGCGAAAAGACGCTTGGGCGCCCCAGGGCCTGGGGCGCCTACTTGGAAGCGCCGAACCGCATTTCCGCGG
>JAKLHU010000348.1 GCA_022709995.1 Verrucomicrobiota bacterium
CTTCACCGGAAGACCGAGCAGGGCGTCACGGACGGCGCCGCCGACAACCATGGCCCTGCCGCCATGGCTTCGCAACCGTTCGGCGATCCGCCGCACGAGCCCTTCTTGCGGAGAGCCGGACAGCAAAGGGTCTTTCATGGTGATCGGTGGGCTTGGCATGGGAGTGGATGTATATCGATTCTGTTGGGGCTTTGGCGACTGTAATAATCCAATTTCCTACAGGTCTTACACTACCCATGCAGGCAGTGTATTGTTTCTATGACGAGCATTCGTTCCATGAATCCCATTCGCCCAATGCTCTTCACCGATGCTGCAACTTTGGTTGGAAACATGGGACTTATTGGACTGTGAAATAGTACGCAAGGGGCGTATGGGACGTATAGACGGCAAATAGGACAATGGGACGACTAGGCACTTGGGTTATTGAAGTCGACCAAACCGAATCCCTAAACAAAGGAGTAGTGGTCCCATTCCATTCTGGCCGGGAATGGAGTTCGGGCCAGCGGGGGCGCTGTCGCCTTCTGGCTACGGCGTCGGTGCGGGCGCCGGCGGAGTTGCGCTGACCGGCGGGGGCGTTTCGGCCGATGGCTGGACTGGTGCGGGGTCATTCGTAGTATGCTTCTGCTGCTCTCTGTCCATTTCCTGCTGCTGCTGTTTTTGGCGGAGTCTTTCGGCCTTTGCTGCCTCGCGGTAGTTAGCGATGCCGAAGTACGTCCCGGCAATCAGGGCGGTGACGGCCAGGCTGATCAGGAGGATTTTCAGCCAATGACTCTTGGGTGTGCCCTCGGCGTCTTTGGGGTAGATGCCGAAATTGGTGAATTGTCCGCGCAGTTTGGCGTCGAGCCGCATTCTCAGGTTGATGGCCCAGCCACAGCCTTCGAGCAGAGAACTCAGGTCCTGGCGGTTGAGCTTGATGATGGCGATTAACGTGATGGGAAACATCAGGGCCAGGATGGCGCAGAGGACCGTGATCCAGATTTGCAGGCCGGTCATGCTGGATAACGTCTTGGTGATGAAGGCCAGCGCCGAACCCAGGGCGGCAACCGCGACGCTGACGCCCAGAAAGGCGCCGCTGGTCATTTTACCGTCGCCAGGCTTGGTGGCGACGTCCTTGGCCGGCGCCGGTGGCGGCGCCGCCGCCGCGCCCGGCGTGATCGCCTTGGTGAAATTCTGCTGCAGGCCCTTTTCGGCGGCGCCGGACCAGGCTTCGATCTTGCCTTCGACGATGCCCCACAAGCGCGAAAAGGGCGCCAACAGGGCTTCGCGGATGCAGACCGGATTCTCGATGATCTGCATGATCTTGGCGTCGCAGTCGACGCCTTTCAGGTCGAAGAAGACGCCGCGCTTGCCGACGACGAGATTTCCCCGGCTGCCGGAGGTGACCGGAACCACGACCGTGATTTTTTCGGTGGCGGATTTCTGAACATCCACGTACATGATGAACATGCAGCTGCTTTTGGCCAGGGCCTGGTGTGCCGCGATATTGTCGACCAGGAGGCTGACATGAAACCAGCGTCCGTCAATGACCAGGGAGCCGCTTTCAAACATGGCATGGTCGCGGTTGCCGTAGAGTTCGGAGAAGTTGACGAAGTTGTTGGTGAATCGCAGCAGGAAGGTTCGGAACAGGAGGAGTTTTTCGACTTCCTTGGCGGCGCGCACCGTTTCGGCGACGGCTTTGTCGGCCGCCAGGAGTTTCTGGACATCGTCGAGCAGGCCGGGGCAGTTCAAGTAGGACCGCAGGATGTCCGGCGGCAGTTTTTCCACGATGTTGCCTTTTTGGCTGGCCAAGTAGGTCTCATAGGGGGCGAGCATGGCCTTGACGGCATTCCATTCATTCTGGGTGATGGCCGTCAGGCCCGGGCCCAGGAGCGGCAGGATGATTTTGTCGGTCATGTCCTGCCACCAGGCGCGGAAGACGGGGTTGATCTGCATCTGGTCGAGGGGAATGGCGGCGGCCGGCGAGGGCGGGGCGAGAGGCAGGCTGTTCAGGTAGGCATCGACTTCCGGCTGGTTGGCCGGGTCAAACGTCGCCACCCTGGTGTCCGGCGCCAGGGCTTTGCTTTGCAGGCGGCCGTCGAACTGCAGCAGCCGGCTGAGCTGGAAGAACTGCTCGACGCGGGCGGCATGGGTTTTCAGCCCGGCGGCCAGCGCCGGCGTGCTGGTGCCCAGGGGCATGATTTCGGTCTTGTCCTGGCCGGGCGGGATGGCCCCGCGGTCGAGCCATTCCAGATGCAGGGGAATGGCGGTCAGAAAGTCCTGCAGTTCTTTGTCGGCCATGCCCATGGAGCCGTCCAGGTCCTGGGCGCCGCCGGTGGCGGCCACGACGTGCGTGATCAGGTTTTTGATGTCCTCGCGGTTGCCGGCCGACTTCAGAGTCAGAATGCCGTCGCCGTTGAGGGCGCGGGCCTGGACCGTGCTGAGGAAAGAGCGGATCTGGGCCAGGGAGATCGTCGTCTTGTCGACAATGTCCAGTTCCTTGAGGATATAAAGGGCGGAATTCCGGAGGGCCTGGCCCGCTTCGGTGTTCTGGGTGATGGCGTTCAGTTGGAGAATGCCGTCGAATTCCGGCGTGATGGCATGGTGGTCGGGGAGCTGAAGAAGGAACCAGCGGATGGCCTGTTTGAGGTCGGCGCTGGTGATCCGGCCTTTGGACACGGTGTCCAGGTGCTGGATGAAGAGCGGGTCGCAGAAGAAGACTTGGGCGGGAGCGCTGGTCGCCGCCCAGAGGGCTTCGTCCAGTCGCAGGACTTCTTCCAAGTCCCGGCCGTTGTCAACGGCCATTTGAAATGATTTGCCAAAACGATGGAATCTCATGGACAACAATCCTTGCATCGGCGGCGCCGGCTCCCCTGGAACAGCCTGGCCACGTCATGGGTAAATGCCCTTGGCGGCGTTGGGGAGAGATGGAATCCGCGGGAAAAAACGGAGTAACCGGGAGAATGGCCGCGGGCGATTCTTCCCGTTTGTATCGTTCGGTGGATGTCCCGGCTGGGGAGGCCGCGTCGGCCGCGCCGTGGGCGACGTGGCGAGGCGCGGGGCGGGGCGGGGCCGGCCGGTCAGTGCAGGTCGGCCGTGTCCAGGTAGCTGGGCACTGTCGTTTTCCAGCCCAGGTCGTTCTGGAGGTGGTCGGAGAAGGCCGCGGCCGCCTCCGGTTCGCCGTGGGTGACGAAGGTGCATTCTGGCTGATTGCCGAGGCTTTTCAGCCAACGCGTCAATTCGTCGCGGTCGGCATGGGCGGAAAAGCCCGAGATGCGGGCGATGCGGGCGCGGACCCGGTGCATTTCTCCCAGGATTCGGACGTCCTTTTCCCCGTCCAGGATGATCCGTCCCAGAGTCCCGGCCGCCTGGTAGCCGACGAACAGGATGGTTGATTCTGGCCGTTCGATGTTCTTGGCCAGGTGGTGTTTGATGCGGC
>JAKLHU010000349.1 GCA_022709995.1 Verrucomicrobiota bacterium
CTGCTGTATTTCGGCATCGCCAGGACGACTGCCTTCGGCGCCTCCATGTCCTTCTTCATGAAACCGGCCCTCGCCTGCATGTTCGCGTGGATTCTTCTCGGCGAACAAATGAACGCCTGGACGATCGGCGGCACCGCCATGATCATGGTCGGCATGTGCTTTATCATGAATTTCAAAGCCTTGTGGGAAGCCTGGCGCTCCCGACCTAATCGCCCGTGCCATGGCTAAACCAAAGACCCCCAACGCCAGCGCCGCCAAAGCGCTTTTTCCTTTGCAGATATTGATTTATTGCATGCCTTCGGCTAAATTTAGGAATTGACATAAAGCAGATGCAGGAAAAGAAAAACGGTTTTCCGGCCGCGCCAAGGAAATTCCCGGCGGTTGGAGGTGGTTTGTTTTGATGTTTTTTGGGCCGGCCATAAGCATGGGTGCAGCTTGGAAAAGACTCGTGAAATAGTCAACCGAGAGGGCAAGCCTGACGCCGGGAGCGACGATTCGACGGTTGTCATGCCGGCTTTCGGGGCCAGCGCGGCGATTCCCGGCAAGCCGCTGAAAGCCAATCACCAGATCGTTCCGCCGCCCGGCTGCGAGTTGATTTCCCTGCTCGGGACCGGCGGCATGGGCACGGTCTTCCTGGCCCGGCAATGCCACTTGAACCGCCTCGTGGCCGTCAAGATCCTCAATGAGGATTTTGACGCCAATCCGCTTTTCATCAACCGGATCAAGCGCGAGGCCATGACGCTGGCGGCCATGAATCATCCGAACGTGGTTGGCTGCCATGACATTGTCACCACCAGCGCCGGCGTCTACCTGATCATGGAGTACATACCGGGCCAGCTCAGCGTCAAGGGCCTGCTGCTGCGGTTCGGGCCGCTGCCGGAACCGCTGGTCGTGCGCATCCTCCTGGACGTCGTCAAAGGCCTGTCCTATATCCTGGACAAAGGCTATACGCATCTTGACCTGAAGCCGGACAACCTCCTCATCTACCGCGATTCCGCCGAACCACTGCGCGAAGCGACCGAGCTGTTCCTGGACAAGAACACCCGGGTGACGATCTGCGATTTCGGCATTTCCCGGCAGAATGACGCGGCGAAAAACCTGGTGGCGACGACGAGCGGCATTCTCGGCAGCCCGGCGTATATCGCGCCGGAGCAAGTGTTTTATCCCCAGGAGGTCAATTTCCGGGCTGACATCTATGCCTTGGCGGGCACGGCCTTCTACATGCTGACCAACTCAGTGCCGTTTCCAATCACGGACCGCGACCAACTCCTGACGCATAAATTGAGCCATGACATTCCGGATCCGTCCTCGTTGGGGGTGAAAATCAGCCCGCAGCTTTCTGCCATCCTTCGCCGGATGGGGAGCGCCGACCCGCAGAAGCGCTATCACAACTATAAAGACTTGCTGGTGGAATTGGAGTATCTGCACGACAAGTACAGCCAACAACTATACTATTCGACTTGGAAAGAGGTCCGTCGCCTCGATTTCATCAAGGGCGGGGCGGCCGTGCTGCTGCTGATCGCCACGCTGCTGGGAGCCTATTGGAGCGGAAAGAACATTCACGCGAAGTACTATCAGGCGGTCCGTGTGTCCCTGGTAGCTTCCCTGGGCTTCTGGCAAGGTGGCGGCGATTGGTCGACCGTCAAAGACCCGCATGAAGGCGCCTGGACCCTGACCGGCAAAAGGACCCGCGGTTGGCTGAGCCTGATCCAGACCATCCACCCCGGCCAAAACCTCCAGTTCAAAATCAGGCACCCGACGCCGGGAAGCGTCATCTGCCAAATCAAATACGGCATCGACCAATATGGCCATTTCGCCTGGAGCCGCGACGCGGACCTGAAATGCTCCTATTCCTTCTACGCGGACCGAAAAGTCGCCGCCATCGGCGAATTGAATGACAAAAAACCGGTCGATTGGCTGGAATGCGTCTTCAAATTCTCCCGCCGGAAAATCATCCTGTATGTCGATGGCGAACTGGCTGCCGTGGCGCATCTTGACAAGCCGATGGACGCGTGCCACTTCGCCATCCGGGCCGTCAACGCCAACATGGTGCAAATCAAGGAAGTGTATATCTCCGACTTGCTGCCCAGGACTTTCAACGAATAACCCGCGGCGGCACGGGCTTCAAGCCCGTGATGCCGCCGGTAAGTTCTTGCCAAAAGGTGCGTTGTGGTGATGCCGCAAGAGCACGGGCTGGAAGCCCGTGCCTTCTTGGGGAAGTCACTTTTCGGGAGTCACTTCTCGGGCGCCACGTTTGGAAGCTCGTGTCATGCCATCCAGAGGGCGGCGGCGCCCGGCGCCAGGATGTCGGCGCCGGCGACTTTCCGCAGGTTCATCCCGGGCAGGTCCGGGGCGGCGGCGGCGGGGCCGAAATTGGCGGCGAAAACGTATGTCTTGCCGTCAGCCGTAAATTCCACGGCGCGGAGCAGGCCGGCCTGCGGAATCGATTTCGTCTGCGGGCCTTTGAGGTCCTTGCGCAAAGCGACCGCGAAACCGCCGTCGAGGAGCACCGTCCCGGGCGGGACGCGCTGATATCCGAGGGCCAGCTTGCCGCAGATTTCCTCGGCATACAGCGAATGCAGCCAGGGACCCCAGTTCTTTTTGATGACGATGGTGCGGTCGGCCGGGCGATGCAGGACCAGGCCGTCCTCTGCTCCGTAGATGGCAAAAACCGCCAGGCGGCCGTCGATGCCGACGCGGTCGGTCCGAAGCCGGCGGACGTCTTCCTGGCCGGGCGTCGGCTTCGTCACGAAAGCGTGGCCGTCTGGCGTCCGATAATAGCGTTTCCGGTTGTTGAAGACGTCGTTCGGAATTTTGACGCCATAGCCTTTGATGGCTTTCAACGTCACCTCGACGGTCGCCGTGGCATATTCCAGCACGAGCATGGTGCTGGCATCCGGCAGCGCCGCGACGGCGATATGGTGCTTGGCATAATCATAGGCCGCTTCGCCTTCGCCAACGGGCGAGAGGTCGCGCCAAATCGAAACGCCGGCATTGAGGAAGCCGCCCGGGAACATCTCGTGTCCGTGGCAGGCGCCTTGGGACAGCATGGGCGTCTGGGTCGACGCCAGTTCGCCGTGCAGATTGCCCTGCCATTCCGCCAGGGAGCTGTCCCCCGCCGGGGCGATGACGCCGGTCGGCCCCTGCCCGCCATGCCAGACAAACGAGCGCACGGCGCTTCCGGACCGGTCCAGCGTCGCCCCGTGGAATTCGTCCTGCCACGCCGCCGGGGGATTTTTCGGCACGTCGGCTTTCGGCTGGGGAAGAGCAAACAACCGTCGCCAGTAGGCGCCGTAGGACAGGCACAGGATGGCGTCCGATTCCAGGCGGGCGAAATAGAAGTAATTGGTGTCTCGGATGTTGGCGAGGCGTCCGCCGTAGAAGCCGCCGTCGCCGGTGAAGTCCATGTCCT
>JAKLHU010000035.1 GCA_022709995.1 Verrucomicrobiota bacterium
CTCAAGCGTTGACTCCTCTATCGCTCAATTCTCAATCGCTGACCGATGACGCCCCCGCCGCGTTTTCGGGAGAAAAACGCCCAGCCGCCTGGACAAGGCAAAAAACATTCTTTTCGGTGGTTCGGCACCGGCTCCCGGCTTGCTTTTGCAAGGCATGATATTATTTTGACGACGTCGTTAAAATGCCCCCTGCCGGCAGCTCGTGCCCGGCAGCCTGGGCTTGCCGGCCACCGGTTGGCCGCGTTTTCCCTTCTTTTTCTCTTCGCCAAGGAATTCTCATGTTCAATCCCTCCTCCTGTTTTTCCGCCTTGATGTTCTGCGCCGCGGCGGCAACGACTGCCGCGACCCCCTTGCCGCTGGCCACGGAAGGAGCCCAGACCTCCTGCATCGTACGCTCCTTCCCGGCCCCGGAGCCCATTCGCTTCGCGGCGGATGAACTGCAGCGCTTCCTATGGGAAATCACCGGCGTCTGCCCCTATGTGAAGGAATCCGGCATGGGCGGCAAACGCACCAACATCGTGCTCGCCTGCCCCGACGCCTGGGCCACCGCCAATCCGGAATCCTTCGCGGAAGACCTGCAGGCCATTGGCGACACCGACGGCTTCGCCGTGCGGACGTTCGGGACCACGATCACCATCGTCGCCACGGAACCAAAAGGCGTGCTCAACGGCGTCTATGACTTCCTGGAACGCAACACCGACATCGTCTTCCACCGCCCCAATGCCCAGCCCATCTACGGCCATGACCCCAACCTGACTGCCAGGCACGCAGACTACCGCCAGGTGCCGGCCTTCATCCAGCGCGGCTTCCAAATCAACGTCGACCAGCAGTATGAGCCCTCGGAACTCTGGCTAGCCCGCAACCGCAACAACACCACCGCCGCGCCCGAGCAGTTCCGCGAAAACCGCCTCAAATACGGCATGTGGCAAACCTACGGCGGCGGCCACAACCTGAAGCGCTGGATCCCGCCCCGGGTCTACGGCGAATCCCACCCCGACTTCTTCCCCATGCTCAACGGCAAGCGCGATGTCAACGGCCACAACCAACTCTGCTTCACCAACCCCCGCCTGCTCGACGAAATGACCCGCCTGGTCCTGGAGCAGATCAGCCTGGCCCCCAGCCCGACCTACTACAAAACCTACAACATCATGAATGAAGACTGCAACGGCCTCTGCGAATGCCCGGAATGCCTGGCGCCCATCAAGCTGGCCGACGGCTCCCTCCTCCCTCCCGACGACCCGAGCTTCCGCTCCACCCAGCATTATATCTTCATGAACGAAGTGGCCAGACGCGTCACCGCCATTCATCCCAAGGTCAAAATCAACACCTATGCCTACATGTGGTCCGTCGTCCCGCCCAAAATCGAGCTTTCGCCCAGCGTGACGGCGCGCTTCTGCACGGTGATGAAAAACGACAAGGAATCAATCAACGGCCCGTCCAACACCAAGTGGATCGACCTGACGACCAGGTGGAGCCGCCAGAAGGCCAACCTGATCTGGCGCGAATACTATGGCCTGGGCGCCAACTTCTGCCGCCCGGTGGCGGAAGTCGTGGCCGAAGACCTCCGCACCATCCTCGCCCTCGGCATCAACCGCGCCTTCTCCGAATCCGCCTTCAACGAAAACCCCGACCGGCAGAAAGAGCATCATCCCTTCGATGTCTCGGCCATGGAATACTGGGTGATCAGCCGCCTGTACTGGGATCCGACCCGGGATGTCCAAAACCTGCGCGACGACTTTCTCCGCCGGACCTTCCGGGAGGCATTCCCGCCCATGAAGACCTTCTTTGACGCCATCCGGCAAAAATGGTACGCGACCGCCAAGGCCTCCACCTTCCTGGACAATCCGGTCAAATCCGCCGACTACTATATCATCCAGGCCGGCATCGAGACGCTGTGCCGGGAAGCCCTGGTCCAGGCCGAAGCACTGGCCGTGCACCCGGGCTCGCTCAAACAGGTCCGCGCCGTCCGCACCGTCTTCGAATACTGGATGGCCGAGGCCCCGAAATCGCGCACCCCGGAAATCGCAGTTCCCAAAATCAAGAATGTCGACGCCCTGGCCGACGTGCCCTGGCAGATCAACGGCCTCAACCGCATGAATTCCGCCGAACCGGCGCAGTTCCAGAGCCGGATCCGCCTGGCCCACGACATGGACAACCTGTTCATCGACTTCGCGTTCGACCACCCCGCCCCCGACCAGATCAACGGCCTGCGCCCGCCGCAGCCCGAAAATACCTGGCCGGCAGGCGAACACGTGGAATTCTTCCTGGACGGCGCCCTGGCCGACCAGGCGCAATACTACTTCTTCGTCTTCAACGCCTTTGGCCTCAAGTGGGATGGCATCGGCACCGAATCGGACTGGGACGGCAATTGGTCCCTGCAAACCGACATCCACGCCCAGGGCTGGACGGCGCGCCTCATCATCCCCATGGCCACCATCGGCGTCAACGTGACCCAGCGCAGCAAGCTCAACGGCACCTTCTACAAACAGACGAATTACGGCGCAGAGCCGAACCGGGTCCGGGAACACTCCAGCTGGGGCGGTGCCGGCCTGCACTCGGCTGCCGGCTTCGGACAATTCGTCCTCGAATGGTAAACCGGCAACCAGCCCGGCCCGTTGCCCCCGCCGGCCAGCCAAAACGCCACCCGCCAGCCCGTTGGCAACCAGGCCCAGACGCCACGCCCGGCTGAACTCTTACGCCCGGCTCTTTCGATCTGAACAAGGAGACACCACCGTGAACAAACCACGATTCGGCCGGCCCGGCCGGCTGTTGGGATTCGGCCTTGGCCTGACCTTGGCCATCGGCCTGGAAACGACCGCGCTCGAAATCCGCAACCCGTCCTTTGAAGACGGCCGCCGCGGCATGGAGGAAATCGGCTCCAGCTGGTGGTGGAACAACACCAGTTGCAACGCCATCGGCCTGGACACCGAAGTCAAGCGCTCCGGCCAGCGGTCGCTCTGCCTCGACATCACCGAAAACGCCATCCTCTCCCGGCCCCAGGGACGCTATTGGAACCGGCACCTGCTCCTCTCCCAGTCCATCACCGCCGAACCGGAAACCATCTATACCGTCAAGGCCTGGGTCAAAACCACCCTGCGCCAGGGAACGGCCGGCCTCGCCATCCAAATGCGAAAAAAAGACGGCGCCCTCATCCGCAACCACTGGCCACCCCAGAAATTCCTCGTCGTCACCACGCCCATCGACGACTGGCAGGAACTGGTCTATACTTTCAAGACACCGGCCGAATGCGAACAATTCGACTTCATTCTGGGCGCGGAAGACGCCTTGGGAAAAGTCTGGTTTGACGACGTCTCCGGCGCCGAGGGCGCCAGCACCCCGGCCGTGCCCTTCGCCCGGCGCCGTCCCGACATCGACGGCCGGCAGTCCTTCCCCGGCGAATGGGACAACGCCCTGGTTCTCAATGGCTTCATCCAGGTCGGCGACGAAGCCCCGAAACGCACCCCCGCCGTCACCGACTCCGAAGTCCGAATGCTCGCCCATGACGACCTTCTGCTCTTCCGGGTCTACTGCCAGGAACCGACCCCCGCCAACGTCATCGCCCATGACCTGCCCAGAGACGGCAAGGTCTGGGATGACGACTGCTTCGAAATCTTCATCGACGCCCAACGCAGCGGCGCCGCCTACTACCAGATCATCGCCAATGCCGCCGGCGCCGTCTATGACGCCAATGGCCGCGACCTAGCCTGGAACCCCGAAGGATTGCGCCCCGCCATTTGGAAAGACGAACACGGCTGGGGCTTCGAAATGGCCATCCCTTTCATCGAACTGGGCTACGGCCGCGTCGAGGCCGCCAACCCCAACAAGCCCATGGCCTTCGCCTTCTTCCGCAAACGCCTCCTCCAAGGCATGGAAAAGGGCGAACGCAGCTCCTGGCTGATCTGGCCCATCGGCAACTACTCCACCCCAAAAAACTACTGCCCCGTCGAGGTCGGCCTGGACGTCCCCGGCGCCACCGTGTCCTTCCGGACCCGCGGCGCCGACGCCGTCTCCATGAGCATACCCCAGGCCTGGGTGACCAAAAAGCCGCTGTACGAGGAACTGATGAGCGACGAGCCGCTGCTGGCCCCGGGCCAGTCTGCCGGCACCATGTCCATGTATGGCCTGATGTCCGGCCTTCGGCGCAAACCCAGCACGGCCTTCGCCCTCCAGCATGGCCTCAAATACCACTACGGCGACCTGGCGGCGTTGTTCCGCGAACTCAATATCTCGCCCGCCATCTGGGTCGAAAACGACCGGCAGGCCTTCACGACCCGCATGCAGCAAAAATACGGCTTGAAGACATCCATCAATCCGCAGCCCCAGTACGGCGGCTACCAGTTCCGCGGCCCCTTGATCGGCGTGCCCAACAACCACGGCTCCAAGCATTACCTGATCGCCGACCCGCGCGTCCAGGACGCCGTCGTCAACCATGTCGAACAGGAAACCCGCCGGTACGGCGATCGCCTCGACAGCATCGTCCTCGGCCATGAAACGCATTACATCCTGTTCGAAACCTATGACGCGCTCCGGAAAGCCTATCTGGAACAGGAACCGGACCGGTGGCGGCAGTTCGAAAACGAAGCCCGGCAACGCTACGGCTTCGGCACGCACAGCCTGCCCGAAACCCTGGCCGGGGCCAGCCCGTTCGAACGCATCGTCCTGCACCGCTGGATGCTGGACGCCTACAACGACTGCATGCGACGCTGCGCCGAAGTCATCCGCAGCCTCTACCCCGCCATCGCCATCGCCTCCGACATCGAAGTCAACGGCATCTTCCCCATGACCTACGAAAAAACGCCTGGCGTCTATGACTACGTCACCCAGCAGCTGCTTTTCGGCGGCGGCTATTTCCGCCAGGACGTGGCCTTCGGAACCAAGCTGATGGGCGATGTGTCAGGGATTCCAGTCATGCCCGGTCCGCACATCGAACACTATTTCCTCAGCCTCAACGAGCAGGAAGTCAATGAAGTCATCTCCAGCGCCTTCCGGGTCGGCGCCGCCGCCCTGAAACTGTGGCTCTGCGACTGGTTTGGCAAAACCATGACCGACTGCTACGGCGCCCCCAAGCGCTTCCATGAACTCACCAACTGCATCCGCCACCTCGGCGCCATGCGCAAACTGCGCTTCCCCGAACCGGACGCGGCCATCCTGTTTTCAAACTTCACGCGCTTCGGACGCTTTAACTGGCGCGACGGCGGCAACGGCACGGAATACGAGGCCCTGTTCACGGTGCTGGGGCCGCGAGCCCGGTCCTGGTTCCGCTTTCTCAGCGACCAAGCCCTGCCGGCAGCCGGAGACCTCGGCAAATACAAGGTCATCTATGTGCCCGATGCGCGCTTCCAGGACCAGGCCGTCGTCGACGCCCTCCATGCCTACGTCCGCGGCGGCGGCACCCTGGTGCTGGAATCGCCCGACGCCTTCCGCTTCGACCTGGATGGCACCGAGCGTCGCGATTTCTGCCGGGAACTGACCGGCATGGAACGCCAGGCCCCGCGGCCGAACCCTGGCGCCTTCGCCATCGTCCCGCATCCGAACTTCGCCGGCCTGTCCGCCCTGACGGGCGCCATCCCGTCGTTCCTCAAGGACATCCCGCTGGCGACCATCGCCGGCGCCGGCGCCGCCGCGCTGGCCGCTTATCCCGATGGCGGGCCGGCCATCGTCCTCAACCGCCTGGGCCAGGGACGCGTCATCACGTTCACCGTCAACCCGTTCACCCAGGACCTGTTTGGCAATGCCGCCTGGTGGAATTTCTTCCGCGCCCTGCAGACGGACCTGGGCTGCGCCGTCGACCACGACCTGTGGCGCTTCCGGTTTCCGATGGCCTCGACTCCGGCGCCCGCCCCCTGGCCGACCGACCTTGTCTGCCTGACCGGCAACGCCTTCGCCTGGGAATACGACGCCGTCCAGGAAGGCCCCAACCTGCGCCTGCCCTTCACCGTTGCCTACTCCGCCGCGCCGGACTTGCTTCCAGACGCCAACCGGAACCTGTTCAACCGCGGCGTCTCTCTGCACCAGAAACCGGTGGCGGCCACCCAGAAGGAACCGTATGCCGGCCTGGAACCGTATGCCGTCGCCTGGCGTAACCCGGAACCGGTGACGGTGACCATTGCCTTTGACCGCGATGTGACACTCTCGCACCTGAAACTCTGGGCCCATGGCGACATCCCGGACCTGGAACTGGACACCCAAGACCAACAGGGCGCCTGGACGACGCTGGCCCGCTACGACGCCGCCAAAGCCGAGGTCGGCGAACTCGATGTCCGGGAAATCACCCTGTCTGCCCAGACGCCAACGACTGCCCGCGCCTGCCGCCTCCGCTTCGCCGCCCGCCAACGCGACCTCTATCTGGCGGAAATCGAACTTTGGGGCGAAAACTGACCGCCACGGGCCCGGAAACGGACCGCCATGAGAACGGAAACTGACCGGCATGAGAACGGAAACTGACCGGCGGCACGTATGCAACGCCATATCCTCCTCCGCCAAAGCCGCCGGAGCGCCCTTCCTGGCCGCCCCCAATCCTAATAGGACGCCAGGGCGGCGGCCAGGGCTTGCAGCAACGCTTCGACATCCGCCGGGCGGCTGTCCCAGCCGAAACTGACGCGCAAGGCTCCCCGGGCAACCGCCCGGTCATGCCCCATCGCCGCCAGAACATGGCTGGTCTTACCGCTTTCCGCCGAACAGGCGCTGCCCGTGGCGATGAGAATGCCATGCCGCTCGGCGATCATCCGCATCACGACGGCGCCTTCATAGCCAGGAAAAGACCACGCCGCGATATGCGGGTCGCCAGCGGCCGGCGACAATCGCCGCCAAGCAGGAAAACCGCCCGCCGCCAAGCCTTCCCATAGTCGCGCCGCCAAACCGGCAGCCTGCTCAGCGGACGCCACCCGCCTGGCACACGCCTCTTCCGCCGCATCGGCAAACAGCAGAATCCCGACCGTGTCCAAAGTGCCGGAACGCACCCCGCGCTGCTGGCCGCCACCCAACAGCAGCGGCTGCAACGCAATCTCCGGACGGTACACCAGAGCCCCGACCGCCGCCGGCCCGCCCAGCTTGCGGCCCGACAATGCCAGAAGGTCAACCCCAGCTTCGCGCCAGGGAATGTCGCAACGGCCGAAACTCTGGGCCGCGTCAACCAACAACAAGGGCCGGCCGCGATCCCGACCGCCAAGCGCACCACGCCAACGCACTAAATCCTGCTTCGCGCCGGTTTCATTGTTGACATGACAGACCGCCGCCAACGCCAGCGAACGGAATTCTTCTCCCGGCCGCATCTGCCCCTCGGCCGTCAGCGGCGTCACCTGGACCGGCCGGCCACCGCGGGCGCGCCAGGCGAGACACGGCTCCAGCATGGCCGGATGGGCGCCGCCGTCAACGGCGATGCCGCCGTCCCGGCCGCCCAAACCGCCCTGGACCGCCAAGTTCAAGGCCTCGGTGCAACCACTCGTCCAGATGATTCCGGCTTCGCCTTCTTCCAGGCCAAGACATCGCAGCACCCGCCGCTCCGCCCCCAGAATCGCCCGCCGGCACTCTTCCGCAAAACAGCTGCCGCCATGCGGATTGACACCGTAGGCGGCAACGTATTCGGCATATCGCGATCCCAGCCACGGCCGCGGCCGGCCACTGCCAGCATAGTCCATATATATCATGATGATCATCCTTCCCCGCCGGCTGGCCGTCCCCTCGTGACGCGCCACCCGGCAAGACGATGACTCGCGCCAACTCACGCGATGCCCTTCCCATTCCGCCACGGCTCGCCCGCCGACATCGCCCCGACGTCATATCAAGGCCTGGCCTTCACGGTCATCCGGGACCCCAAGCAGGAAATCCTTCGCGTCGGCCAGCTGCGCGTCCGTGCCCAAAATGAAAACCAAATCGCTCGGCTGCAACACATCCTCGGGCCCCGGATGCGCCGACAACACCCGGCCCTGACGCTCGATGCGAACCACGGATACGCCCGTGTGATTGCGCAGCTGCAATTCGCCCAGACGACGATGACAGGCCGGCGAACTGTCCGGCACCACCAGCGACTCGGTGTGCAGTTCAAGCATGTCGGCAAAACCGGTCCGCAGGACCGCGATGTCGCGCTGCGCCAGCAGCTCGCGAGCCGCAGACAGCTGGCTTTCCGTGCCGATCAGATAGACCTGGTCGCCGGCTTGCAGCACATCCGCGGCCCCGGGGCTTTCCAGAACGCTGCCATCCGGCCTTTGCAATCGGAAAATAGAGGCGCCGGTACGGTTCCGCAAGCGCAACTCGCCCAGCGTCAGGCCGCTGGCGCCGGAACTCTCCGCCAGCACCACCCGGGCGCCGGCCGGCGCCGTCAGCGCCTCGCCGTCATCATGCTCCGATACATCGTCCCGGTTCAAGACGTCATTCAACGTCTTCTGGCCATCCAGAGCCATGGCCTTGACCTTGTGCCAGCTTTTCCAGCAAATCACGCCGTACACCACCAGAGTGATCGCAAAAATCCAGCGGTCCAGCAGCAGCAGGTTGCTCAAAAACCAGAACGCCGTGGCCAGCAACGACATGGCAAACAAGGTGATGATCATGCCGGTCAACCGCCGGAGCGGAACCGCCCAACGGTCCGCCAACACCTGCGGCACGGTCGCCTTCCCCAAATCACGCCCCAGCTGGCGGGCATGCAGAAAACTGCTGACCAGAAAGGGAAAGGTCGCCACGCAGCTGCAAACCCACAACAGCAAGGAACGATGCCGACTGATGAAGCCGGGAAAACCCTGCCAAAGCTGATGCTTGCCGTCCAGATAATGCGCCACCAGAAAAACGACGACGACCAAGGCAAAATCCAAGCCATATAAAATCAGATGACGGCGCATGACGCCGCGGTTCGGATCCGTCTCAATCTGATGCTTCGCCCGCTCCGCCCAGTGCGTATACCCGTCCAGGGCGCGTTGCAACCGGGCGGGCATGACCCGCTCCAACCAACCCCCGAAACGAACGGAATTGCGCAACAGAAACGGATTGATGAGCGTGGTGACCACCGACACCCCGACGGCAATCTGGTACATCTCCGGATAGGGCGAAGCGTGATCCGACAGGGTCATGCCCATCAAGGCGACCAGATACGCAAAATCGCCCAGCTGGGCCAGGCCAACCCCGATCTGCAACGCCTCGCGAAAGGACTGGCCGGTGACAAACGCCCCTACCATGCAGTTGATCGTCTTGCCAACCAGCACGACGCCTACAACCAGCAATATCGACCCTTTGTGCTGCCACATCTGCGCCGGGTCGACCATCAGGCCGATCGTCACGAAAAACACCGCGCTGAACATGCTGCGCAGCGCCCCCGTGTGTTCGTGAACACGCTTGATGACCGTCGACTCCGCCACCACCGCGCCGACCAGAAAAGCCCCCAGCGCCAAACTGAAACTCATCTTCTCGGCCACAAACGCAATGCCGAAACATATTCCCAGTACAATCACCAGCAACGTCTCGTCGTCCTTGAGCCGGCGCAGCCGATTGAGGAATTTCGGCAACAGCAAGAGTCCAAACACCATCACCCCGACCAGAAACAGTCCGAGGAGCAGCAGCTGCTTGACCAGTTCGGCGGCCTGGAACTGCCCGGTGAGCGCCAGACCCGTGAGGATGGCCATCAGCCCGATCGTGAGAACGTCCTCCGTGATCGTAATGCCAAAAATAACAGCGGCGAATTTGGCTTTCGCGCACCCCATCTCCTCCAGGCTCTTGGCCAGCAGCGTGGTGGAGGAGTCGCAGATGACCGCTCCCAGAAAAAGGCTGGGGAGCATGTCCCAGTGGAAGACATAGCGCCCGAGCGAATAGCCGGCCAGAAGCATCAGCAGCAGATCCCAGGCCGCGGTCGGGAAAATCGTCGCGCCGATCCGTCGCAGCTTGCGGATGTTCAGTTCCATACCCAGCGTGAACATCAGAAAGATGACGCCAAGATTTGCCAGGACCAGGACGCTGCCTTCATCAGCGATCAGAAAGTCCTTGAACGGAGAAACCGTAATCAGGGCGCCGGCCGCGATGTAGCCGATGACCTTCGGCCACCCA
The DNA here is from genome assembly GCA_022709995.1 of Verrucomicrobiota bacterium. Taxonomy (GTDB): domain Bacteria; phylum Verrucomicrobiota; class Lentisphaeria; order Oligosphaerales; family Oligosphaeraceae; genus JAAZKI01. Next base: position 10,027 of record JAKLHU010000035.1, read on the forward strand.
AAATAATGAAACAACGCCGCCACCAGACCGGCGATCAGCATGACCGCGGCCAAATCCTGGACCAGGTTCAGCTTCGTCAGGCCGACCGGCAGGGCGCCAACGGCACTGGACGCAAAAAACACCAACGATGAGACCATGTCGCGTTTCCAAATTCCAT
>JAKLHU010000350.1 GCA_022709995.1 Verrucomicrobiota bacterium
AGCGCCTCAGGGCCTGAGGCGCCTACTTGGCGCGCCTGTCCACTAGGACCGCCATTATCAATGGGTGACCGATTACGACTCGCGGATGGTTTCGCAAGTGGCGGGCATCCGTTCCAGGACCGAGGGGTGGATAAACGTGGTCGGCGCCTCCGGCTCGGAGGCGCCCGAGCGTCCCGGTGATTATGACTCCAGTTTTTTCTGTAACTGGCATGGTGGCAATGGTTGGCGAGCACGGGCCGGAAGCCCGTGTCACTTCGGACGCGCCGAGGTGGCGTCATGCCGCCCGCCGGTGAGCGAACAGGACAATTTCAGACCCTGCCCTGCTCTGCCGTGCCCCGTCCCGCCCGTCTATCCCAGAGCGAGGGATTGCTTGCCAAGACTGCGGCCGGCCGCCGGGCTCAACCGAAGCGATAGGCAAACACGTCGGCGTCCTGCAGGTCGAGTCGGAGCTGGACAGGTCGGCCGCTCCAGGGCCGCAGGTCGCCGCCGCGCCAGTGCATGGGCAGGTCGATGCCGTCGCCGAAGAGGATATCGCCGTCGTCCGCCGCGAATCCGGGCAACGGCCGGCCGTCGTCGGCAGACAGGATTTCGCCGCGGATGCCACCGACGGCCGAGGTCGAGGCATTCACCCGCAGGGTGACCGGCGCGTGGCCGGCCGGGGCGCTGAATGTAAAGGGCCTGGTGGTGACGCTGCCGCCGGCAAGAGGCGCCTGCACCGAGACAAAGCCATCCAGGCGCACGGCCAGGCGCCGCAGCCGGACGGCGCCTTCGCTGTAATAATTTTCGGTTGAATAGAGCGAGAGGACGGGCGGCGTCCCCGGCAGTTCCGGAGCGGTTTCCACCAGGCCCCAGGCGGTCATGTTGTTGCGGTTGACCCACCGTTCCGGCTGCAGTCCGGGACGGATGAAGGCCTCGGTCCAGCGTTTGAAGCGCACGCCGTCCCGGCTTGACATGAACACGCCGTCGGACAGCCCCGGTATTCCCCCGGCGCCGCTTTGGTCGCAGCTCGACACCCGGTTGGCGAGGAAGCGTTTAGGGAAGCCGACATAGATTTCCGGAGCCCGCGGATAGGGCAGGATGGCATTGGTGTAGAGTTCTTCGTCGGGCGTGCCCTCGTCATAGCTCAGCCACACGGGCGTGGACCAATGCCGGAAGTCGGGCGACGTCGATGTCTTGATGGCACGGCATGTCCTGCCGTCGGCCAGCCTTTGGAAATCGCGGAAGAAGCTCACGTAGAGCTGGCGCCGGCCGTCCCAGAACGCGATGTTCTGGGAATCGAAAGCGCCCTGGGTGATGACCGGCTCGTTGGCGAGGCGGGTCCAATGCACGCCGTCGGCGGAGGCGAAGGCGAACAGGCCGGTGCTGGCGTTGCGGCCGCCCAGGGCTTTATAGGCCTGTTCCGGCGGACAATCCGGGCGGGAATCAAAGAACGGCGAAAAATTATGGGACGCGCAGTCGTCCATCAGGATGATGTTATTGGCGCGCGAGCCACCGAAAGCGTATTGTCCCAGATCGGGTTTACGCCAGGTGACGCCGTCGTCGCTGTCGGCATAGCACGTCACTTCCGGGTGGGTGCTTTTGCCACTGCGGAAATCCGCGCCGCGGTAATACATTTTATAATTGACCGGGTCGCGGAAAACGGTGTGGTAGCAGCACGTCGAGCCTTCCCAGGGCTGGTCATGCACGATCGCCGGCGCGCGGAACTCCGGCCGATGCAGCGTCAAGGCCGCCTTGCCGGTCAAAGCCACGATCCGTTCCATGTCCCACAGCAGTTCCCGGGCGGTCCCCAGGGGTTTGGTCCATGACGCGTCCATAGCGTGTTCTCCCACAGACGACATCCCTCGGCTCAGGCCGTGAAGTCGGCCACTTCCTGTCGGGTCGGGATGGACGGGATGGCGCCGGGCCGGCTGATGGCCAAAGCGGCGGCCCGGCAGGCGAGTTCCAGAGCGGTCTGGACCGAGGCGTGCTGCGCGATCTCGGCCAGAAAAAAGCCGGTGAACGTATCGCCGGCCGCCGTCGTGTCGACGACCCGGGTGGCAAAGGCGTTTTGCCGGACCAGGCCGGTTTCAGGCGACCGGCAGACGGCGCCGTCCGCCCCCAAGGTGATGCAGATCATGCTCTCGGGAAAGGCGTCCTGGAGTTCTTCGGCCAGGTCGTCGACGTCCGTCCCCTCCGGTCGCCGAGCCAATCCGGCGGCCTCGATTTCATTGAGGATGAAGACGTCGACGCAGTCGAGCGGGAAGTCGAGGACATCGGCGGTGAAGGGGGCCGGATTGAAGCAGATTTTCATGCCGGCGGCCTTGCCGGCCTTGATCAGTTCGGGGGTGAGGTTGATTTCATTCTGCAGCACCAGCCAGTCGCCCTCCTGGGCTTCGGCCAGGACCTGGGCGATGAACGAATGCGGAATATGCTGATTGGCGCCGCCGTAGACGATAATGCTGTTCATGCCCCGGGCATCAACTTGGATGATGGCGTGGCCGCTCGGCCAGGTTTCGGAAATCTGGACGAAGCGAATGTCAATGCCGGCATCTCCCAGCAGGCGGCGCATCCATTCGCCGTCGGCGCCCAGCAGTCCGGCATGCCAGACCGAGATGCCGGCGCGGGCGAGGGCCACGGACTGATTGGCGCCCTTGCCGCCGGGGAACCTGGTCATCGTGTCGCAGGGGACGGTCTCACCGGGCTGGGCGATGGTCTTCACTTGATACACGTAATCCAGATTCAGGGAACCGAAATTGATGACTTTCATCGCCTCTCCTTGCCGTTCGCGAACGATTACAGGGGGAGAATGTCATAGCCGTTGGCGATCATCCAGGTGGAGATGGCCAGCAGCAGGCCGCCGACGAACACGGAGCCGATCTGCCCGGCGACGTTGGCGCTGACGGTGTACGGCAGAATGACATTGCCGGGGTCCTCGTCCTGGGCAAGCTTCTGGATGACCCGGGCGGACATCGGGAACGCGGAAATGCCGGCGGCGCCGACCATGGGATTGACCTTTTCCTTGAGGAAGAGATTGGCGACCTTGGCGAAGAGGACGCCGCCGGCGGTGTCAAAGATGAACGCCGCCAGCCCGAGGGCCATGATCTTCATGGTCGCCGGGGTCAGGAATTTGTCCGCCGTCATGGTGGAGCCAATGGTGATGCCCAGCAGCAGGGTGACCAGGTTGGCCAGTTCGTTCTGGGCCGACTTCGACAGCCGCTCCAGCACACCGCATTCGCGGATCAGGTTGCCGAACATGAGCATGCCGACCAGGGCGGCGCACATCGGCGCCACCAGCCCGGCAGCCACGGTGAATCGATGATAAAGCCCACCGGCGGCGGCGAGAGGACGTCGCCCGCGATGATCCGCATCAGCGCTTCCCATTGTTTGTCCGTCATACGGCACATCCTTCGAGTTTCGTCAGCCATTGT
>JAKLHU010000351.1 GCA_022709995.1 Verrucomicrobiota bacterium
TCCGGCCCTGCCGATTTGTCTGCTCAGGCGTTAGGCCGACGCGGTGGCCAGGGCGATGACGTTGGTGCCGTCAGCCATGACGATACAGGCCTTGCCGTTTGCGATGGTGGGGCCCGTGCCGGCCGCGGTTTTCAGGCCGGTCAGGGTGGCGGTGAAGGGGTGTTGGTCGGCGATTTTGCCGCGCAGCAGGCTCCAGTCGGCCAGCAGGTCCCAGGTGAAGGTGGCGGTGGCGTGGTTCCAGTCGCTGACATGGCGCTGCAGCGGATAGTCTTTGCCGTTGATGTCGAGGCGGGCTGAATCAAAGTTGACCCAGCCGTCCGAATCCTGGAAGGTGACGGCGAGCTTTTCCGGGGCGGCCGCGACCGGCGCCTCGGCGACCGGCGGCTGTTGGTTCATGGGCCGGGGGCGGCGGTTGTCGATCTGGAAGGGGAAATGGCTGGCCGGACCCCAGTTGCCGGCCAGGTCGCAGGCGCGGAGGTGGAGGACCTGCAGGCCGGCCGGTAGCGTTTTGACTGCCAGGGCGGCGTCCGTCGTCATTATTTGCGGGGGCGGCACGGTGGCGGGCTGGTCGTCCCACCCGTAGCTGTAGCCTTTGACGCCGCCGGCGTCGACCGCGTACCAGGCCACCCGGAACGGCCCGTCCAGAGTCGCGGCCAGCGGCGCCAGGGCGACATTGCTGACTTCGTAGTCGCAGCCCGGGGCGGCGCCGCTGTAGTGCCAGTTGCCGATGGCGACCGAGGTGATCTTGGCATCCTTGATGTCCCAGTTCAAGCCGTCCGTGTGCCGGAAGCGCTCGGCCAGATTGACCGTGGCCCGGTGCCAGGCGCCGTCGGCGATGAGGCCGTCCACGTCGCCCAGGCTGAGATTCGGCTTGTGCTCCTTGTCCGTCAGCCCCAGCGTGAACTGGTGGCCGAGCGCGGAAAAGCTGAGGTCGACGTACGTCTGCGGCGGGATGTTGTAGTCGAACGTGAGAAGCGGGAAGTTGCCGGCCGCGAACACGGGCAGGTTGAAATTGACGCCGGCGTTGGCGCCGCAGATGCGGTTGCGGACGCGGGCGGCGGGGGTGCCGTCGGGCCGCCGGTACAATTCCAGTTCGGCGCCGCTTTTGGCGTCCAGGGTGCATTCCTGGTCCCAAGTGCGCAGGCCGCGGAGGCTGTGGCGGGCGGGTTCGAGGACGACGGGTCCAGGCGGGGTGCGGTCGAGTTCCGGCTTCGCTTGGCAGGTCCATTTCAGTTCGGCGGCCTTGGCGGTCTGGCCTTCGAGGTTGTTTTTCCAGGCGAAGGAGATGGCCAGCTGGCCTTGGCCGCGCCGGTGCAGGTCGGCGGCCAGGGGCTGGATTACGAGGGTGCGACCGTCGTCTTCGATGGCCGTGGTGCCGTTGTTGACCGGGATGTCGATGCCGGCGATCGTGAGTTTGGCGGTGCCGGGCAGGGGCCGGAGCACGTCGTGTTCCGGAAAGGTGACTTTGATCGGGTTGAAGCCCCAGGCGCCGCCCGGGCCGGGGTCGATGGTCGGCGCCGGCGGCGCCGAGCACAGGATGACCGGCACGGCCGGGTGGCGTCGCCAGGCGTCGCCGGAAGACGTCTCCAAGTGCAGGAAGGTCGGGCCGGGCTTGTCGCCGGCCAGCGTGAAGGACGCACCCGCGGTGGCGGCCGCGCTTGCCGGCGCCTTGCCGCGCGGATTCCGGCTCAGCCAGGCGCGGACCTGGGTGGGCGCGGCGCCGCCGGCCGGGGCGGCGAAGGCGCCGTCAATCGGCAGGGGGCCGAAGCCGGTCGCCGTGAAGTTGTCGAGCCGGTAGACGGCGCCGGCCTGGTTGCCGCCGAGGCCGGCGTTGAGATAGCCCTCGTGCAGCATGCCGACCGCCATGCTGTCCACGGTCCAGGCGTTCCGCCAGGGGAATTGGCGGCGCAGGGCCTCCGCCAGCCGGAAGCTGACCCGCGACCATTGCCCCGCCCGGAAGCCCTCGAAGCGGCCGAGGCCATGCAGGTTGGGCTGGTCTTCCGAAGGCCCGGAGAGCGCGATGAAATAGCGGCCCTGCGGGTCGTCCTTGACCGTGAAATACAGGTTGACCTGGACGCCGGCGGGGATCTGTACATCGAAGGCCAGCGTGTCGACGCGCTCCAGGCGCTTGCCGGTCATGGGCACGCTTATGCCGAAGTCCCCGCCGGAGTTGGCGTTGACGGCCTGCAGGACGGTGCTGTTTTTCGGCCCCGGCGCCGTCGTCAGTTCCGCGCTCTGGTCGCCGTGCCAGGGGCCGAAGCCGTCCAGACCGGCCTCGAAATCAGCCGCCATGGCGTCATGCGAGCGCAGGTTCAAGGTCGGCGGCACGGCCGCGGCGGCGACCACCGGCTTGCCGGCGGCGGGCGCAAGGTCGGCCAGGCGGTACTGCGGCTGGATCGTCCGCAGCTGCCGGTAGCTGACTTTCACCCGGGCCAGCACGATGCTGTTGAACTGCGTCCACAAGGCGATCCGGCCATCCGGCAAGGGCGAGGAGTCCTCGTAGGAAAATACCGGGATGTTGTCGAAAGTGACGTCGAAGCGGCTGCCGGTGCGGCGGATTTTCAAGGCGTACCAGGCGCCATGCACGGGCCGTCCGCCGGGGTCCCAGTCCAGGGTGATGGCCCGGCTGTCGGGAGACAGGTGGCGGCCGCGTGGAATCAGCTCGCGGTCGCTCCGGTCGACGATGGCGTCCCGGCGGCGGAACTGCGTCCAGGTCTCGCTCCAGGTCTTGTCCCAGGCGGCGATGATCAGGTTGTAGCCGCTGAACAGCTCGACGCCATCCGCATGGAGGGCGACATTGATGTCGCCGACCCGCGGATAGGAGATGCGGGCGTCTTCCTTCAGTTCGCCTTGGCGCATGCGCATGCCGGCGAAGCACTCGATGGTGTAGTCGCCGACGAGGGTGAATTTGCTCCAGAGGGCGGCGACGCCGCGGCTTTCGCCGTTCATGTGCGACCAGCGCGGGTCGCAGGCGAAGCGGTTGGTGACTTCCCAGGCGCCGAGGCTGCTCCAGTCGGTCTCGGCCTTTTCAAACAGGTAGTCGCGCAGGGATTCGCGGCGGAGGTCGAGAAGGATGAAGTCGAGGGGGGCGGGAATGTCGGCCGCAAAAGAGCGTCCGGTCAGAGGCTGCGGCTCCAGGACGGAGACGAGTTCCTGGCCGTCGACCGCGGCCCAGATGGCGTGACCGTCCCGGTGGAGCGAGAGCCGGCCCCAGGACACCGTGTCCGGCGTGCGGGGGCGTTCGCCGATTTTTTCATCGACGATCTGGGCGCCGGGGATGACGGTGCGCTTGGCGCCGGAGAACCGCGCGCTGGCGAGCGTCTTGCCGGCGCGGCTGAGGGTGAGCGTGCCGCTGCCGGTCTTTTCGTCCAGGGTCGTGGCCAGGAGGTAGCCCTTGGCCGGATT
>JAKLHU010000352.1 GCA_022709995.1 Verrucomicrobiota bacterium
AAATCCTCAGGCGGACGCCATCCCGTGTCACCCTGGGGCAAACCCGCCAAAGGCGGCAAAACCCGCAAAACCCGCAAGTATTCCGATAAATATATCGTGAAAGCTGTGAAGAAGAGATAAAGGAAGGAAAAAATGGCACGTTCAATCAAGAAAGGTCCTTTTGTCGATGATCATCTGCTGAAGAAAGTGGAAATCCTGAACACCGACAGCAAGAAAAACGTGATCAAGACCTGGTCCCGCCGTTCCATGATCATGCCCGACTTCGTCGGCCATACCCTGGCCGTCCACAACGGCAAGGCGTTCGTCAACGTGTTCATCACGGAAAACATGGTCGGACACCGCCTGGGCGAATTCTCCGCCACCCGCACGTTCCGCGGCCATGGCGCCATCAGCGGCAAATAACCAGTAACCGGCCGGGCTAACCCGGCTGGCTGCCGTCCAGGACGGCACGCTGACGAGTTATCGCATGGGTTTTAAAACCTATTTGGCCCGCCTTCATCGCAAGCCCCACCCAGCCCTCCCCGCGATGCCGGCGGGCCTTTTTGACTTCGGCTCCCGGCGGCTGGGCAGGGGACGAACGGCGTGACACTGGCGCCGGCCCCCAGAAGCGCCGGCCCCCAGAAGCGCCGGCCAGCCAGAAGCGCCGGCCAGCCAGCGGCCGGCGGCGGGGCAAAAGCCGGCCGCCAGCGGCAGAAGCGCCGGCCGCCAGCGGCCAGCAGCGGGGCAACAGCCGACCCGCCCGGGCGGGCGGAATTATCGGTCGGCCAGGTCGGCCGTGAAGGTCGCCAGGTCTTCGTCCGTGAGCTCGGCGGGCTGGATGCCGCGCTGCAAGGCGAGGGCGGCGCCGCGGCCGGCGCCTTCGCCAAGCGCGACGGCCGTGCCGGTCACCCGGTAGCTCGAATGCGCCAGAAAGTCGCCGCTGATGCAACGACCGGCCATGAGCAGGTTGTCGCAGTCGCGGGCGACCAGCGCTTCCCAGGGAATGCCGTAGGGACGCGGACGAAGCTCGAGCGGCTTGTCAATGCCGCGGCAGCGCTCCGGGTCGGGCGCGTGCACGTCCAGCCCGAAATGGCTGCGGCAGACCGACCGCGGGGTGCTGCGGCCCTCGACGATGTCGTCGACCGTCACCGTGGCCCGGCCGTGAATGCGGCGGGCCTCGCGGATGCCGAGCGCCGAGGCCGTGCCCAGCAAGCGCAGGTCGGCCCACAGGCCGCCCCGCCGCCGCAAGACCTCGATGTGGCGATGGACTTCCGCCCGGGCGTCGATCAGAGCCGCGGTCAAGGCGTCCGGATCGTCAAAACGACGGTTGTACTGATGGGTGCCGCCGTAGAAGAACAGGCCATGCCCGAGGTAGCCCAATCCGGGCAGGGCATAAGATGGCTCCAGACCGCCGGCGCGCAGCATGTCGCACAGCTTGACTTTGCGGACGGGCCGCGGCAGTTCGGCCTCCAGGCGGTCCGGGTCGATGCCGGTCACGATGACGCCGATGGAGGTGGGCTGGGCCAGTCCCTGCTCGTTGCCATAGTCGAAGCCGCAGCCGGCCCGGGCCGCCAGATCGCCGTCGCCCGAACAATCGATGAACAGCCGCGCCTGCCAGGCTTCGCGGCCGGCCTTCGATTCGGTGATGGCGTGGGTGACCGTGCGGCCGTCAGGGCTCTTGTGAGCGGCCGTGAGCATCGTGTTGTAGCGCAGGCGGACGCCGGCCTCGACCAGGTCGGTCTCCAAGCGCAGCTTGAGCCGTTCCGGATCAACGCCCAGCGTCGTCCCGACCAGGGTGCCGCCGGCCTGGTTGAGAATGTAATCGCGCAGTTCGCCCATGATGCCGCCCCGCGTGTGCTGGTCGATGATCCAGGGCAGCAGGCCGGCGGTCCAGATCCCGCCCAGGCAGGCCGCCTGCTCCAAGACCAGGACCGCGGCGCCGGCCCGGGCCGCCCCGAGAGCCGCCGCGTAGCCCGCCGGACCGCCGCCGGCGACGATGATGTCATAACTGCCGCGAACAGGCGTGACCCGCGCGGATTCCGGAACCGAAGCTGCAGATGATGGCATGTGCGTGACTCCCGAAGAGTGAATATGATCCGTGTCCGCCCGAAAAAACGACATCGGAAGAAAGAAGGCGGGGGGAAAAACCGTCTTTTGCATCCTAAATATACCTAATGCCGGCGATAATACTTGCCTTTTGACCGAAAATATAGTAAAATATAGACTGGCCGTTACTATCGGCCTATAGTACAGAACACCGCCGAACCGATGACGGTCGCACCCGGACCGGACGGCCGGAAGATTACCGCCGAGCCCGTCAGCCAGCAATCTGAATTCCGCGTTCTAACTTGAAGTCGGCAATCTACCTAATCTTGGATCCTTCAACCACATCAATAAAAAACATAAGGGGCTGTAGATGAGAAAGAAACACGCATCGTTCACGTTGATTGAGCTTCTGGTCGTCATCGCCATCATCGCCATTCTGGCCGCCATGCTGCTGCCGGCGTTGTCCAAGGCCCGCGACAAGGCCCGCAGCATCAGCTGCACGAACAATCTGAAGCAGTGCAACATGGCGAGAATGCTGTACATCTCCGACTACGATGGCGTCCTGTCCAACTGCTTCGCCGCCAGCACCAACTGGATTCAGCCTCTGATCTCAACCAGCACATGCTATCTGTCAACGACCACCAGCCCGCAGGAAGTCGCCTGTCCGGGAACGCCGCCGTACCGATACAGCAGCACGACCAATCCCGATACCGGCGCGGGATATCTCCAAGCCTATGGCGATCCGCAGCTTTCCGGCGTCGTGCTGGAATTGATCAAGACGGCCAAAAAAACCCCCGCCGCCGCCAACAGCGATTACTTCACCTTGGCCGAGAAGATCAAGCATCCATCGAACTACATCCATCTCGGCGACAGCTGGCACCCCAACGCTCCGGCGGCCGCCCCCGGCATGCAGTATTCCATCGCCCGGCCCGGGACTGCGACCGCCGACTACCCGAGCTATTACATCGGCGGCCACGGCGGCAACGCCGGCAACTTCGCCTTCATGGATGGCCACGTCGAAAGCATCAACAACCCGCGCGCGTTTGCGGAAAACTGGTGGAAGGAATTCGAGGCCTGGGGCCGGACCAAAGCGACCCTTTATCTCTGGCGGGGAACCATCCGGCCCAGCCGGGCCACGCTGGTTCCGTGACCATGCCCAGTTGGAACGCCCAAGACGTTCACGAACCAGAAGATGTAAAAAATCCGGGCGCGAGGCCTTGACAACGCGGAACAAAGATGCTACTTTGCAGACGTGACGGGGAAACCGTCTTCGCCTGCCGGCACAGCTCGGCTGACGAAGGCTAAACAACTGTGTGCGTGAGGCAAGGAGGTTCGCGGTGAACAGGAAATGTCATCATTTTACCCTGATTGAGCTTCT
>JAKLHU010000353.1 GCA_022709995.1 Verrucomicrobiota bacterium
TTTCTGGATGCATGCGGCGTCCCTGCTCACCTACGGGATGTTCCCGGCCTGGACCAGGAACTGCTGGAAACCACGGCCAAAAGCGCCGGCCTGAATCGCATGAAGCTGGAGCTGGCGCCCCGGCCGGTCGATCCCGGCAACAGCTACCAAGTTCTCCTTGACATCCTGCGCCGTTCCTGAACGCCACCGGGCGGCAGGCGCTCCCTCTGCAACCACCCCTGGCCCTTGCCGCCAGACGGCCACCACCACCCCAAAGGCGACTCTGCCATGCCGGCTTTTCTGCGACTGCAACAGGTGAGTTTTTCCTATGAAAGCGCCACTCGGCCTCTGTTCACCGACTTGGACGTTCATTTTCCGCCCGGCTGGACGGGCATCGTCGGCGCCAACGGCGTCGGCAAATCGACCCTGCTGAAGCTGGCCACGGGCCTGTTGCCGCCGCAGACAGGCGCCGTGCATGCCTCCGGCCGGGCCATCTATTGCGAACAGCGCACGGACGACCAGCCCGCCGAGCTCGCCGGGCTGCTGCTGGACCAGTCCGGGGCGGCCATCCGGCTGATTGCCCAGCTGGGACTCCAGCCGGACTGGCCCGGCCGCTGGCCCTCGCTCAGCCACGGCGAACGCAAACGCGCCCAGATCGCCGCCGCCCTCTGGCGGAAACCCGATTTGCTGGCGCTGGACGAACCCAGCAACCACATTGACAGCGCCGCCCGCGACCGCCTGCTGACGGCCTTGCGCGATTTCCGCGGCGTCGGCCTCCTGGTCAGCCATGACCGGGAAATGCTCGACCTGCTGTGCCGCCAATGCCTGTTCATCGATCCGCCGGCGGCGGTGATGCGCCCGGGCGGCGTCACTGCAGGCGCCCGGCAGGATGGTTTGGAACAGGATGACGCCCGCCGCCGCGACGACCAGGCCAAGCACGTCATCCAGCGCCTGAGCCAGGAAAAACAGCGCCGCCGGGAAAAGGCCGAACAGACCCGCGCCCAGGGATCCAAAAGCCGCGTCGCCCCCAAGGACAACGACGCGCGCAACCGCATTGGCCTCGCCCGCGTCAGCGGCAAGGACGCCACCTGGGACAAGCTCTACAGCCAAATGGACGGCCGACTGAAGCAGGCGACGACCAGCCGGGCGGAATTGACGGTCAAAAAAGTCTATGACCTCGGCCTCTGGCTGGACCCCAACGCCTGCTCGCAACGCGACACCATTCTGAATATCCCGGAGGGCGCCATCCCGCTCGGCGACGGCGGCCGCCAGCTCGTCTTTCCGGCCTTGTGCATGCGCCCGCAGTCACGGGTTGCCCTGACCGGCCCCAACGGCAGCGGCAAAAGCACCCTGCTGGCTTATCTCCGCCCGCACTTCAAGGTCGAGCCCGAGCTGATGGTCTATGTGCCGCAGGAAATCAGCCAGGAGGAAGCGCGCCGGGTCATGGCGTCCGTGCGCGCGCTTTCCCGCGACCGCCTCGGGCGCTTGCTGACGATTGTCAGCAGCCTCGGTTCGCGGCCGCAGCGGTTGCTCGAAAGCGACAATCCCAGCCCCGGCGAAATCCGCAAGATCCTCCTGGCTTCCGGAATTGAACGGTCGCCGCATGTGATCATCATGGACGAGCCGACCAACCACATGGACCTGCCCAGCATTCGCTGCCTGGAACAAGCCTTGGCCGACTGCCCCTGCGGGCTCCTCCTCGTCAGCCACGACCGGGTGTTTCTGCACGCCGTCGCCAACGAGGAATGGCGCCTGGACATGGACGACCGGGCCAGCCGCCTCGTCATCAGCCTCTGACGCCGGACCGCCCCACCCAGAAAGGGCACGCGGCGACAGCTTGGCGCCACGTCTTCCGGCAGGCCTCGGCGGCACGGGTTAGTGGCCGGTATTTTTGCCTTGCCGGGGCTCGCGGGCATGGCAAAAACGGCATTGATGCAGTAAACTAATGGATACAAAATGGCGGCAAGCCATTTCCGTCGACAGCATGAATCTCCCGCCCGGCCGGCCGAGGCTTCGTCGCCCATGTCAGACCCACCCTTCGTTGACAACTCCACTTCCTCCCAGGACGACGCGGCGGTTCCAGCGTCGTTTTCCCGGCCGTCCTTCGCGGCGGGCGGTTCACTGCGTCGGCGAATGTGGAATGGCGCTTTGACCAACTATTTACGAGCGGCCATCCATCTTCTCAAGACGATTTTCCTCACCCGGATTCTCTTCTTCAGCCTAGGTCAAGACTATTATGGCTTCTGGGCCCTGCTGTGGTCCGTGTTCGGATACATCCTGCTGTTTGAACTCGGCTTTGGCAAAACCGTGCAGAAGTACGCCGCCGAGGCCGCCGCCACCGGCGACCGGCAGCGTTTTTCGCGTGTTGCCCAGGCCGTTTTGACCAGCTATCTGGGCATAGGCGCCATCGTTGCCATGCTGAGCGTCGCCGGCGCCTGGTTTTTGCCGTCTCTGCCCAAGCTGCCGGCTGGCGATCACACCTACTATCAGCTCACCTTCCTCGTCACCGGTTTAGGCTGCGCCGTCGTCTTTCCCACTGGCGTCATTCCGGAAATCCTGACCGGCCTGCAGCGGCTGCACTATCGCAATTGGGCCATCATCCTCAACCAGATTTTCGAGCTGGCTGGAATCTGGCTGATTTTCCGGCTGGGCGGGTCGCTGCTCGCGGTGGCGGCGTTTGTCACCCTCAACAACCTGGTTGCCAATGCGATTATGTATCTTGCCCTGAAACGGCTGCTGCCCTGGCTGCGGCTGCGGCCGGCCAAAGTGAACCGGGTCGTGCTCCGGGAAATCATGAGCTTCAGCGCCTTCATCTACCTCATGGCGCTGGCCAGGCTGATCCTGCTCAAAACCGCGCCGCTGATTCTCGGCTCCATGCTGGGCATGGCCATGGTTGCCATCTATCAGCTGGGGACGCGCATTCCCGAACTCATGCGCATGGGCACCAGCCAATTCCAGGAAACGCTCGGGCCGACCGCCGCCATGCTGCACGGCGCCGGGCGCGACGGCGAACTGCAAAAGCTCTTGCTGGCGAGCCAGCGGTTGTCGGTCTTTCTCGGCCTGACCGCGCTGGCCGTGTTTCTGCCGCTGGGGCCGGCCATCCTCAAAGTCTGGCTCCACGTCGAGGACCCGACCGTGACGGCCATCATGACGCTGATGATTTTCAACGCCCTGCTGTTCGCCGCGTTCCGGGACACGCCCAGGGAATTCCTGCTGATGACCGGCCATCACCGGCTGCTGGCCGGGACCGCGGTGGCGGAATGCCTGGCCAATCTCGGCCTGAATAAATCGGTCTTGCAAAAGAATCTCTTTTACCGTAAGAAGGGCTGCAATCTCTGTATGCAGACGGGCTTTCGGGGACGCTCGGCGATCTTTGAGATTTTGACGGTGGATGACGACATCAAGAAGCTGGT
>JAKLHU010000354.1 GCA_022709995.1 Verrucomicrobiota bacterium
TAGGATGTTATTCATCAAGGGCATTCGATGAGCAAGTCAATGGTTTATAAGGATTTTCAGCTTCTTTGCCAAGCGCATGGCTTTCGCTGCACCCCGCAGCGTTTTGCGGTTTTTTCGTTTATGAAGGATAACTTGACCCATCCCGATGTGAACCGGATATGGGAGAAGGTGCGAGAGAGCATTCCCACCATTACGCGGGAAAGCGTGTTTCGGATTTTGACGGAGCTGGTGGATTCAGGTGTGATCAGCCGGATGGACAAAATCGCCGACGCCCGCTTTGACGGTCGGGTTTGCGATCACGGGCATCTGATCTGTGAACGCTGCGGCAGCGTGGTGGATTTTGACCTGCCGGTGGCGTCGCTCCTCCCCCAGGATATGCATGGTTTTACGACCTGGCATACTGAATTGAGAATCAGCGGTCTTTGCGCTTCCTGCGCGGCGGCAGTAGAGCCGCATACGAAACATGGAGAACACGATCAGGGCGCTGAAAGGAGGTAACACAGAGGCCAGTCTGCCCGGTCTGCTGCCATCCGGAAGCCTTTTTCCTGGTTGAATTGGTAGTCCACGGATTCAGCCGCCAGCCAACAACAGCAACAGAAGGAGTTCAACGCATGCGAGCCATCACGACATTTGACATCCAGTACGCGCACCGTTTCTACCGTTTCCAGGGCGAGGCCCAGTATTTGCACGGTCACACGGGGATTCTGACTATTGAGGTCGAGGACACCATTGAGCCCGGCGTCAACATGGTTTTCCCCTGCAATGAGATCCAGAAGACCGCCTGGTCCGTCATCAAGAACTTCGACCATGCCTTGGTTCTGCGCGAGGACGATCCCCTGCTGCCCGCCATCCTTGGCGTCTATGAGAAGCAGGGAATCAAGAACGGCGCTCCTTCCAACAAGATGAAGGGCGAGGCTTTCAAGACGGAGCTGTGCACGGCCTATCCGGACTGCCGTCTGGTGGTCACGAAAGAGACCATGACCGTCGAAGGCATGATCAAGATGGTCTACGAGCTTTTGAAGGACAAGCTCAACATCGCGAAAATCACCTTTACCAGCGGTGTCAACGGAGCCAGCCAGGAGTACAAGCCCGTTAAGTCCATCGACCGCTGCCCGCAGTGCGGCATCGCCCTCGGCGAGAACGGCGTCTGCCCGAAGTGCGGCTATCGCAAGAAGTAACGACAATGTGCTGATCCATGCGCGGATGGGATGGCGCCAAATGGCGCCATCCCATCCGCTTTTTTTGGGGGGGGCAGGATGGCCAGATCAACGGTGCGTTGCCTGTCCGCAACACTCAGGGTTGATGACCTTTGGCTTGGCTGCCTTTGCCGCCGGGCACGTCGTCGGGAGGCGGTTTAGATTTCATTGGCGCGCAGGAAGAGGGCGCGATGCCGGAGGCCGACTTCCAGGCCGACGGCTTCCATGGCGATTTTGAGGCTGTGCTGCAGTTTGGCCACGTCAATGGTCGGTGGCAGGCTGACCAGGAACATCATGATGTAGTCGTCGTTTTCGCGCCGGGTCGCCAAGTCGATGATGTTGATGTTTTTCTGCCGCAGGTATTCGGCCAGGGTGGCCACCAGGCCGATGTGATCCGGTCCGGAGGCGGTCAGCACGTACATGTTGTCGGCGGCGGCGGGCGGGGGCGGCGCCGGGAGGGTTTCATTGAACGGCTCGATGCCGATTTCGAACATCGCCAGGTCCTTGACGGCGTGCAGGGCCTGCCGGAGGTTGTCCTCGGTGGTGCCGTCGGGGAAGCGCGCCAGCAGGATCATGGAGAAATATCCCCGCAGCACGGTTTGGCTGAGGTCTTCGAGGTTTCCGTGCAGGGCCTTGATGGCGGCGGTGACGTCGGCGATGATGCCGATGCGGTCATGCGACATCACCGAGATGATATAGGGGGTGGACATAAGGCGGTTGACTCCAGGGCGGGTGGGAAAGGCGAAAGCGCGTGGGTTGGGAAGGAAGCGGCGAGGCTTTGGCGCCGGCGCCGAAACCTCGCCGGATCGATGCCGGCCGGCAGTGGTCGCCGCGCCGCCGGCCAGTCGCGGGATGCGGCTGGCGGCGTGGAAAGCCGGCGGTTATCTTTAGCGGGCGCGGATAACCGTGCGGTCGTAATCGGTCATGGCGTTGATCCAGGCGGTTCCGACCGGGGTCTGGTGCTGGTGGCAGAACATGTTCCAGACGGCGCCGACGGGATATGTCTTCAGCTCTTCGAGCAGGGCCAGCTTGGCGGCGCCGTCGCCTTTCGCCTCCAGCTCGCGGAGCTGGTCGGTCGGCTCCAGCAGGGCGGCGAGCAGTCCCTTCTGGGCGGCGCGGGTGCCGATCACCCAGGCGCCGATGCGGTTGATGCTGGCGTCAAAGAAGTCCAGGGCGATGTTGGTCTTGGCCAGGAAGCCGCCGCGCACGATTTGCTGGAACAAGTTGCGGATGTCGTCGTTGAGAATGACGACATGGTCGCTGTCCCAGCGGAGGCCGCGGCTGACATGCAGCAGTAGTTCGTCCTTGAAGCAGAAGATGGCGGAGATCTTGTCGTGGATGGTTTCGGTCGGGTGGAAATGCCCCATGTCGAGGCAGGGCATCTGCGGCCTGGTCATCACATAGCCCAGGAAGAATTCGTGGGAGCCGACGACATAGTCTTCGCTGCCGATGCCGAACAGTTTGCATTCGACGGCGTCCTTGCAGAAGTTGGCGTCGATTGGTTCCGAGAAGATTTCATCGAGGGCGGCGAGCATGCGGAGGCGCGGGTTGAAGCGGTCGACGGGGTGGTCCTTGGCGCCGTCGGGCATCCAGTGGTTGACGATGCAGGGCGCGCCCTGGTTGCGGCCCATGGCTTCGGCGATGCGGCGGCAGGCCTTGTCATGGCGGATCCAGAAGTCGCGCACGTGCTCGTCGGCGTGGGAGAGGGTGTAGCCGTCGTTGGCGAGGGGGTGGGCGAAAAAGGTCGGATTGAAATCGAGGGGGATGCCGCGCTGTTTGGACCAGGCCATCCAGCGGGCGAAATGCTCGGGGCCGATGGCGTCGCGGTCGACGATTTTGCCGTCGGTCTCGGCGTAGATTGCATGCAGGTTGAAGCGGGTTTTGCCGGGGATGAGGGCGATGGCTTTTTCGGCGTCGGCGCGCAGCATGACGGGGGTGGTTGCCGGGCCGGGGTAGTTGCCGGTGGCCATGATGCCGCCGCCGGCGACGCTGGTGTCATGGACTTCAAAGCCGCGGACGTCATCTCCCTGCCAGCAATGCAGGGAAATTGGCACGTTGGCGAGGGCGTCGAGGGCGGCGTCGGCGTCTACGCCCAGCGCTTTGAACTGACGGTTGGCGGCATCATAGTCACGGTTGATTTGTTCAGGCGTGAGAGTCGGGAACATGGTGAATCTCC
>JAKLHU010000355.1 GCA_022709995.1 Verrucomicrobiota bacterium
TTCCGGATGAGCACGTCCAATCCCCTCGGCTGGGCCGACGCCGGCAACCGCGCCGCCTTCCTGGAGCATTCCGCGCTCTGGCTCGTCCGCCATGGCTTTGCCGCCCGCGACATGGTCCGGGGCGGGCATGCCTTTGGCGACTATTGGGAAAAATACGGCAGCACCAATCCCGACTTTTTTGCGCTGCTCCCGGACGGTACGCGCCGGCCGCTGGAAGGCAACCCGACCGGCAATTTCATCTCCATGTGCGTGTCGAATCCGGCCTTCCATGATAAAATCGTGGAGAATTACGCCAAGACCAGGGGCTCGACCGTGTCGATTGCCGAAAACGACATTCCGGGACTATGCCGTTGCCCCAACTGCCGCGCCTGGGATACCGCCGCCAAAAAAGATGAATTTGCTCGCCATCCCTATTGGGGCGGCGACATGATGCCGACCAGCAGCACGCGCTTCGCCGTGTTGTCCGCCGACGAGGGCGGGACCATAGACGCCCATTTTGCCTCGGTGACCGACCGTTACGCGCGTTTCTACAACGCCGTCTACGAGCGACTGCGGCAGATCAACCCCAAAGTCCGGGTCTGCGTGCAGGCCTATGCCAATTTCCAGGCCGCCCCGATTGAAGTCAAGCTCAATCCGAACATCTACGTCGGCTACGTCGGCTGGCCGTCGTTCCCTTATACGGCGGGCAAGATTGCCGCCGCCCGGCGCGAATTCGACGCTTGGCGGGAATCCGGCGCGAGCATTACGACGCGGCCGAATGTGACGCATGTCGGCGGCAACATGCCGTTGTGGTTCGCTCGCAAGATCGGCCAGATCTACCGCCAGGATCTGCATGCCGGCATCAAAGGCATCGACTTTGATTCGCTGCTGGGCGAATACGCCGTCCAAGGGCCGTCGTATTACATGCTGGCTCGCCTCACCAGACGGCCGGACCTCGCCGTGGAGGCCATTCTGGACGAATACTGGTCCGCTTTCGGGGCGGCCGGCAAGGCCGTGGCGCAGTATTTCGCCTTTTGGGAAGACGTGGCCGACGCCGTCACCCAGGAACAATGGGACCAGTGGACGGCCGAAGTCGGCTCCATCAATCATCTGAACTGGCAGAATGCCGCCCATCTGCTCTTCACGCCGGAACGTATGGGACGCGGCTTCGCCCTGCTGGAGGCCGCCGCCGCCGCCGCCAATGACACGGAGAGCCGCGAGCGCGTCCATTTCCTGCGCCAGGGCCTGCGGAACGCCCAGCTCACCCTCGATGCCCTCGCGGCCAGGCGCGCCTTCGACGCCAGTGGCACCCCGGAAAACAAAGGCCGGTGGCTGGCCGCCATCCAGACCCTGAAAGTTTTCCGGGCGGAAAACGAAGCGCTCTTCATCTCCGATGTCGGCCAGCGCTGGCGCCAGGAATTCTACTATTCAAAATTGTACCCGAAGGAGTGAACGCCCGCGAGAGCGCCCGCGCTTTTGGGTTGACGACACGGTCTGCGGTCTTACGGGAATTGGCGCCGGCCGGCGGGCTTGGGCTTCCGGGTCGCCATGGGAGTGACAACTATCTGCAGATCAGCGCATTGTGTCGGTGGATAGTTTTCCCGGTCTGGAAGCCCGTGTCACGTCTCGCGGGCCGTCAGTCGCATCGGCGCCGGCAGGTGGTGCGCCGCGCCGAGCGAAGCCCGGTCGGTGCGCTTCCCGGCGGTTGCAGTCTTGTCCGGCAAAGCGCGGGCCCGGGACATTAGCCCTTCAAGGCGTCGCGCTCCTCGGCGTAATACGGGCAGGCGTCCGGCGGGCGGATGTTGGTCAGGTCGCCGCGGTAGTGGCGCAGCTGGGTCGGCACGAACGGGTGGCGGGCCAGGGCGTCTTCATTCAGCTCGATGCCCAGCCCCGGCCGGTCTGGAATCACCATCCGGCCATTGCGCAGGACCAGCTGTTCATCGGCGATTTCCGCCCGGAAAGGCACGTCCGTCATCATCATCTCGAGGGTGACAAAATTGGGTACGCAGGCCGCCAGTTGCAAGGTGGCGGCATTCGCCACCGGGCCGGACGGGTTGTGCGGGCAGAAGCCAAGGTGGCGGGTTTCCGCGTCGGCGCCCAGAAACCGCATTTCCAGCAGCCCCCCCGCGTGCGATACATCCGGCTGGATGTAGTCGGCGGCGCCGAGTTCAAACAGCTGCCGGTATTCATAGCGATTATACAGTCGTTCGCCGGTGGCGATCGGCACCCGGACGCGGTTCTTGACATCGCGCAGGCCGTGCAAGTCGTCCGGCGGAATTGGCTCCTCGAACCAGAAGATCTCGAAGTCCTCGAGCTGGCGGCCAATGGTCACGGCGGTGGGGATGTCGAAACGGCCGTGGCCTTCGACCAGAAGCAGGGTGTCCTTGCCAACGGCGGCGGACACCTGGCGGATGCATTCCATGGCTGACGCGAGCTCGTGCTTGCCGATTTGCTGCCAGGCCCGGCCGAACGGGTCCCATTTGCAGCCGAGAAAGCCGTGTTCGCGCACGGCTACGGCCTTGGCCGCGAATTCGTCCGGCGTCCTGGCCGGCGCAAACCACCCGTTGACATAACACGGCACGCTGTCGCGGACTTTGCCGCCGAGCAATTCATAGACCGGAACGCCGAGGAGCTTGCCTTTGATGTCCCAAAGCGCCATTTCCACCCCGGCCAGCGCGCTCATCAGCACGGGCCCGCCGCGCCAATAGGCATCGCGGTAGCAGTCGTGCCGGAATTTTTCGATGTCGCCCGGGTTGCTGCCCAGAAGATAGTATTCCAAGTCGTGGATGGCGGCGGCGACCGTCCTCTCCTTGTATTCCAGCGTGGCTTCACCCCAGCCATGCAGACCGCCGTCGGTCTCGATTTTGACAAATACCCAGTTGGTCCGGAAACAATGACAGAGATAGGTTTTGACGGCGGTTATGCGCATGTCGTTTCCCGGTTGAAGGAGCGCCGCGACGCCTTTGGTCCGGCGGTGGATGGCTCTGGGGGACTGCAGACGGCTGGGACATGGAAAACGTGTTGCCGGCACTGTGCACGCAGCGGGGACCGAGGCATGGCGCCATGTCTGAACGGTTGAACAACGCGACAACCAGGCATGGCGAATGGCCCGTTGCGGAGATGGCGTCACCCCGGGTGAGGAGCCCTCATCGCGGTCAGGCAACCGCCGGCCGGTTCTGGCGCCGTTTCCGGCGGCGCCCGCTGGTGCGACGTCAACCCGCCGAGGTCGGTTCCCACCTCCGAGGTTAGAAAACCAACCGCGCCGGCGCTGGCGCCTTGTCCGGCGGCGCCCACGCGCGCGCGTGCAAATTTAGGATGGTGGCCCCCTTGGGTGGGTGGGCTGCTGATGTCTGGATGATGCGAAACAAGGTAGCTTTCCAA
>JAKLHU010000356.1 GCA_022709995.1 Verrucomicrobiota bacterium
CCAGACTGGCTCGCCGCTGACGCCGCCGCCGCCGACAACGACGACACCACCCGACTCCTCGACACATGCCTCCAACGCCTGGACTTCATACGCCGGCCTCCTTGCCTTTAATTGCACTTTGTGATGCCAACACCATCCCGGCGGGACGATGTTCCCTGCCTGCAAAAAATACTATCACCCCGGTTTTGCCAATAGCAAAATGCAAACTTTAAGTTGCTTTTATTTTCATATTGATTAACCGCGACGCCCGCCAACGACTGCCGGCGGCCATTCCCGCCCGGCGCCGACGGCCTTTACATTTTTTTCCTTTTGCAACCGGCCGATTTTACATTTTCGTAAAGAACTTTATCGTAATCCGACTGTTTGGCCTCTCGCCCTCCTAGTCCCGAAACTGGCACGACACCTGCTAATCATTTCCATAACGATGCCCAGACCGGGGCATGGGTCGGCGCCTCACCCACAGCAAGGAACTTTGACCATGTGCACGCAAAACCGCCTTTTAGCCATCAACGCCATTGCCGAGCGGATCAATGGCGGCGTCCAGACCGCCCGACCGGCGTCGCTGGCCAGTTATGGCGAGGATGTCTTCAATGCCGAAACCATGTGCAAATATCTGCCCAAGACAACGGCCGCCAAGCTGCTGGCGACCATCCACAAGGGCACGCCGCTGGATTCCTCCATCGCCGATGCCGTTGCCCACGCCATGAAGGAGTGGGCCATCTGCCGCGGCGCCACCCATTTCACGCACTGGTTCCAGCCGCTGACCGGCGGCACGGCGGAAAAGCATGACGCCTTCTTCGAACTGAGCTCCGCCGGCAAGGCGATCATGGGCTTTTCGGGCAAGAACCTGATCATCGGCGAACCCGACGCCTCAAGCTTTCCCTCCGGCGGCCTGCGCAGCACCTTTGAAGCCCGCGGCTACACGGCCTGGGACCCGACCAGCCCCGCCTTCATCAAGCGCCACGCCAACGGCGCCACCCTCTGCATTCCCACCGTGTTCTGCTCCTATACCGGCGAGGTCCTGGACAAGAAGACGCCGCTGCTCCGCTCCATCCAGGCCCTGAAGAAGTCCGTCGCGCGCCTGATGCGCTGCTTCAAGTTGCCCGAGGAAATCGTCACCGTGACTCTGGGGCCGGAACAGGAGTATTTTCTGATTGACAAGAAGTTCTATCTGCAGCGCCCCGACCTGGTGCAGACTGGCCGGACGCTGTTCGGCGCGCCGCCGCCGAAGCACCAGCAGCTCGAAGATCATTATTTCGGCGCCATCAAGCCGCGCATCCTGGCCTTCATGACGGAAGTCGAATACGAGCTCTGGCGCCTGGGCATTCCCGCCAAAACCAGGCACAACGAAGTCGCCCCCGCCCAGTTTGAAATCGCCCCGATCTTCGAGGATCTCAATCTCGCGGTCGACCACAACATGATGGTCATGGAAGTGCTGCGCCAGGTGGCTGACCGCAACGGCATGGTTTGCCTGCTGCACGAAAAGCCCTTTGCCGGCATCAATGGCTCGGGCAAGCACAACAACTGGTCGATCAACTACGGCGACCGCAATCTGCTCGACCCCGGCAACGACCCGCATGAAAACGCCATCTTCCTGACGGTCCTGACGGCCATCATCCGGGCCATCGACCTGCACAGCGACCTGCTCCGGTCGACGACCTCCGGCGCCGGCAACGACCACCGCCTGGGCGCCAACGAAGCGCCGCCCGCCATCATCTCCATCTTCCTGGGCGACCAGCTCGCCGACGTCATCAGCCAACTGGAAAACGGCGCCGTCACCGGCTCCAAGCGCGCCGACGCCATGCGCATCGGCGTCGATTCCCTGCCCACCCTGGCCCGCGACGTCACCGACCGCAACCGCACCAGCCCGTTCGCCTTCACCGGCAACAAATTCGAATTCCGCGCCCCGGGCTCAAGCCAGTCCTGCGCCAGCGCCAACATGGTCCTGAACACCATCATCGCCGAATCGATCGACCACATCAGCGAACAGGTCGAAAAGCTGCCGGCGAAATCCTTCAACGCCGGACTGCAGGAAGTCCTGAAGAACATCATCCGCGAACACAAGCGGATTATTTTCAACGGCGACAACTACAGCGGCGAATGGGTGGCCGAAGCGGAACGCCGCGGCCTGCCCAACCTGAAAACCACCATGGATGCCCTCAAGCCCCTGCTCAAGCCGCAGAACCAGGACCTGCTGGTCAAATACGGCGTCTTCACCAAGACCGAACTGAACTCCCGCTATGAAGTGTTCATGGAAGAATACCACCGCAAAATCCGCATCGAGGGCGGCGTCGCGCTGGAAATCGCCCGCAGCATGGTCATCCCGGTCGTGACCGAGGAATTCCGCAAAATCGTCTTTGCGCTACGGACCATCCAAGGCAGCCGCCAGTCGTACGGAACCGCCGGACTGCGCACCATCGCGGAAAAGCTCGGCCGGGCCACGGACAAGCTGATCACCTCGACGGCCGAACTGGAAGCGGCCCTGGAGGGCAAGCACGAAGGCATCCTGTTCGCCATGACGGAGCTGCGCGAAATCGTCGACCTGATGGAGCATCTGGTTGACGACAACGCCTGGCCGCTGCCGAAGTACCGCGAAATGCTGTTCATCTACTAATTCGGCGGCAGCCGCCGGTTTTTCCCGATCGTCCATCCCGCCGCCGCGACTTACCTCTGAACCCGCGTCCAGCGCTTGTTCACCACTCCGGAACCCAGCCATGTCCGATGACCTCAAACACGAATGCGGCGTCGCCCTCCTCCGCCTGCGCCACAATCTGCCGTACTACACCCGGAAATTCGGTTCCCCCTACTACGGATTGCAAAAGCTGATTTTGCTATTGGAGAAACAGCACAACCGCGGCCAGGACGGGGCCGGCGTCGGCTGCGTCGGCCTGGAAGTGGAGCCGGGAAAACCGTATTATCAACTGGAGACGTCGTGCTCGACCCTGCCCTTGGCCGACGTCTTCGACCGCATCGCGCGCCAAATCGAGCAGTCCGGCCCGGAATACCAGGTCGCGGCGGCGGCCCGCTCGCTGGCGACGCCGTTCTGCGGGGAACTCTACCTCGGCCACGTCCGCTACGGAACGTACGGCAACCGCAGCCTCAGCGCCTGCCATCCCATGGTGGCGGACTCCTCCTGGCGCAACCACGCCCTGATGCTGGCCGGCAATTTCAACCTGACCAACACCGATGAACTTTTCAAAAAACTGGTTGATCTTGGTCAGCATCCCAAAGCCTATACCGATACTGTGACAGTTCTGGAAAAGGTAGGGCACTTCCTCGACGAAGAGAACCAGCTCCTGTTCCGGCAATACAAAAATGAAGGACACTCCAACCGTGCTATTTCTCCGCTGCTTGAAGACA
>JAKLHU010000357.1 GCA_022709995.1 Verrucomicrobiota bacterium
CGTCGTGGCGTTTTTTCCGGAAGGCGGTGTAATGGCTGAGCATGGAATCGAGGCAGCCGGCGCCGATGCCGCAGAACAGCCGTGGGCGGCCGAGGCGGGCGATGTCATCAGGCGTGTCCCAGCGGGGCTGGGCGATGATGCCGACGCGGTAGCCGTTGGCTTCGAGCAGGCGGCCGAGGAGCGGCACACCGAAGGACGGGTGGTCGACGTAGGCGTCGCCGGAGATGAGCAGGACATCGAGTTCCGGCCAGCCGCGGGCGGCCATTTCGGCTCTGGTCATGGGGAGCATGGGCATGGGGCGGGTTCCCTTGGTGGAAGGCAGCGTGGCCGGGGCGGCGAACTCATCCGCTTTGGCGTTCGAGGTGGTCGACAAGCAGGCTGCCGGGCGGTTGCCGAGTCGTGCTGTTGCCGGCGAGGATGTCTTGTTCGGTGCAGGAAGTCAGGAGGATGTCGCCTTTGCCGTAGCGGTCGTGGTCGTAGATGATCCAGATGTGGCCGTCGCGGTCCTGGCAGCCGTCCGGATAGGAGATAGGGCTGCGTTCGTCCAGGAGCAGGTCGCCGATCCAGGTGGCGCCGTCGTCTTCCGACAGATAGGCGGCCAGGTGGCTTCTGGTCTTCCAGATGGTTTTGGTTTTGTCCTGGTTGGGGTTTGGGGGCGGGCGGTGATTGACGAGAAGGAGGCGGCCGGAGCGGAGGCGGGTGAGGAAGAAGCGGGAGTTGGGGCCGGCGATGGCCGCCGGGCCGGCGTCGGCCCAGGTGACGCCGCCGTCGAGGGAGAAGGCCTGGCCGATGCCGTACTGCGTCCGCACCAGGGCCCACAGGCGGCCGTCCCGCAAGGCGACGATGTGGTGTTCGTCAAAGATGGATTGGTCGAGAAGGAAGCCGCCGCGGCGGGAGAAGGTGCGGGCGTGGTCGCGGGTGGCGACGAGGCCGGCGCCGACTTCGGGGAGCAGGCGCGGGGGCGGGGCGCCGCCGCCGACGCCGGGCGCCCAGACCGAGACAGGGAAGCCCCAGGCGCCGTCCGGGAGCACGGTCGGTTTGTTCAGCATGATGCCATCGTGGATGCGGACGGGGGCCGACCAGCCGGAGAAGTCGTCATCCGGCCGGTTCAGGTACGCTCCCCAGACGCCGTTGACGCCATCGGCGATGGTTCCGACGCCGGGGGAGAAGGCCTGGGCCCAGAACAGCCAGACCCGGCCGTCGGGGTCTGTCCAGAGGGTCGGGTCGAAGGCCCGGATGTTGGCGCCGGGCGGGTCGACGACGGCAATCGGGCCCTGCCAGGTCCGGCCCTGGTCGGCGCTGGTTTTGACCAGGACGAAGTTGTCGGGTCCTTCGCCTTTGCCGCCGCCGTACCAGCAGGCGAAAAAGCGCCCGCCCGGGGCGATGGTGAAGCCGGGGATGCCCTGGAAGGAGCGGTTGGCGTGTTGCGCGGCCGGGGCGGTGACCGGGACTGGCAGAAGGGGGTCGTTGTTCATGTTCATGGCGTTGACAAGAATGGTTGGGCCCGGGAGGTTGAGGTGGCCAAGGCGCAGTCGCCCGCAGAGCAGGGGGCGTGGGGGGCGGCCGGCGCCGGCGTCGGGCCAGGCGTTCCCGGTCCTGGTTCCGGCCCGGGAAGCGGGGTCAGAATTCCCTGACCCGCTTGGTGACGAACAGCCATTTGGCCAGGTAGATGAACGGCGTGTCCATCAGGGTGACCAGGGCTTTGAGGAGGAAGGTGGTGATGACGATGGACCAGAAGATGTCAGCTTTGAAGACGCCTGCAAAGGCGATGGTGGTGAAGATCAGCGTGTCGATGACCTGGCTGGCCAGCGTTGAAAAGTTGTTTCTGACCCAGAGGAATTTGGTCTGCGGGAGGCGGTTCTTCCAGAAATGGAAGCTCCAGACGTCATGCTGCTGGCTGATGGCGTAGGCGACGAGGGAGCCGAGGACGACCCTGGGCACGAAGGTGAAGATGCTTTTCAGGGCGGGCTGGGCGAAGTCGTCCGGCGCCGGTGCGAAAGCGGTGGCGAGGAGCATGACGACGGTCATGGCCACCATGCTGAACAGGCCGATGCCGACGGCGGCGACGGCGTCGCGGCGGCTGTAGTTTTCGGAGATGATGTCAGTGGCCAGGAAGATGCTGGAGTAGGCGATATTGCCGAGGGTGGCGGTCATGCCGAACAGTTCGACGGTTTTGATCACCTGCAGGTTGGCGATGATGGTGGCAAAGGGAATCCAGGCGAACAGCCCGAGGCGGCCGTATCGTTGGTACAACAGGAGCAGCAGGCCGTAGTCAAGAAAAAACATGCCGAGAAAAAGCCATTCGTTCATGGTCGCGTCGATCCTGGTCAGAAGGGGGAGGGAAGGGGCAGGCGGCAGTGCGGTTCCGGTCAGCGCGGCGACCGTGGCCGCCGCGGACGGTCAATGTTCGGCCAGGAGCCGGTTCAGGTCGTCCTGGTGCCCCATGACCAGGATGATGTCCTGGGGTTTGAAGCGGTCGTTGCTGGGAGAGATGTTCATGATCATGCGGCGGTCCGGTTTTTCGCCCGGGCGGGCGTCGTCGGCTTCGGGCCTGGGCGCGGTCCTGGTCCTGGTCCGGTCCGGGGAGCGTTCCGGGGCCGGGCGGGCGGTGGTTTTGCCCTCTTCGCCCACGGTTCCGGCGGCGTCCAGGCCGGCGCCGGTGCTTTCCAGGCGCCGCAGCCTCTGCACGCCCAGCACATTGATGTTGAAGCGGCGGCGGACGTTCAGCTCTTCCAGGGTGTGTTCGATGAAGCTGTCGGGGACGGGCAGTTCGGCGACGCAGACGCCATCCGGCAGCGTGAACATCTCGTAGAAGCCGGGGCGGGCGATCTTGCTGGCGACTTTCTGGCCCATTTCGCGTTCGGGATTGATGACTTCATGCGCCCCGACCTGGCGCAGGATCTTTTCATGCAGGTCGTTGGCGGCGCGGGCGATGATGTGGCCGACGCCGACCTGTTTGAGGAGGGCGGTGGTCAGGATGCTGTTTTCCAGATGGCCGGTGCCGATGGCGACGACGACGGTGTCCATCTGGTTGATTTCGGCTTCCCGCAGGGCCTTTTCCTGGGTCGTGTCCAGCAGCAGCGTTTCCGTGACCCGGTCTTTGACTTCATCCAGGGCTTCCTCGTCATTGTCGATGGCCAGGACCGCGAAGCCGCGGGCGATGAGCATGGCGGCGAGGGTGACGATGAAGGGGGGAACGGCGAAGCGGGTGATGACGCCGCCGGAGAGTGCGCCGATCGCGAGGCCGGCGAGGACCGCGCAGCCGAGGCCGAGGGCGATGGAGGCGGGCTCCGACCAGTGGGCTGTCGCCCGCATGGCGAGTCCGGCCACGACGCCGGTG